>CAVFVX010000057.1:0-14719 GCA_963626075.1 Acutalibacteraceae bacterium | reverse complement strand
AGAGGGCGCTGAGGTCCCATGTGTCCTGTGTCTTCTGGTCTTTTCTTTCTATCATCTCTTTAATTCCTTTTCGATCAGTGTCTTCATGATTCTCGCAGCCTTGCCGCGGTGTGAGTAGAGGTCCTTCTCGCCTTCGGGAAGCTCCGCGACAATCCGTCCCGCCTCGTTGTTGTAGAAGACGGGGTCGTAGCCGAAGCCGCCGCTGCCGTTCGACGGCTTCTGGACAATCGAGCCTTCGCTTGTCTCCTGGATTACATATATGCGGGTGGGGGAGAGGTAGAGGCAGATGGCGCATACGAACTCCGCCCTGCGGTTCGTGATGCCTACCATGTTCTTTAAAAGAAGCATGTACTTCTCTTCGGCGCTGAGCTTTCTCCCTTCTTCCTCTTCGCCGTAGCGTGCCGTGTGGATTCCCGGCTTTCCGCCGAGTGCGTCGACGCATAGGCCCGAGTCGTCCGCAAGGACGGGTGCGTGGACTATGTCGTATAAGGCCTTCGCCTTTATGACTGCGTTGTCGATGAATGTGGAGCCGTTCTCGTCGGGGTCGAACGATATTCCTTCCTCTTTCGGAAGTGTGAGTTCGAAGCCCCCGAGGAGCCTCGACATCTCCGTTTTCTTGTGGTCGTTGCCGGATGCAAAATAAAGCTTCAAAACTAAGCCTCCGGCATTAATATAATCATAAAGGGCCTTCTTGAACTAGATGGGGAAGGCCGTGGAAATCCTCTCGAGTTCGATTTTGACCTTCCTGATCGCCATGGTCACTGTCGTGCGTGACATATCGAGTGCCTCGGCTATGTCGGCGTGTACGATACCCCTCATCGAGCGGCGGGCGTCGTTCATCCTGTTTCTGTGGCACCGAACATGTGCCTGGTAGTTCTCCCTGAGAATGCCGTACTCCTCGTCGTTACGGGCCGAATACATGCTGTTCTTCAGCTTCGCCATGAGTCTCCAGTGCATTGCGGCAAGCTCGAGGTTCTTCTGGCGTGATGGGTAGTTACGGCGGATTATCTCCTCCTTGAGGTAGAAGAGCCGGGTGAATGCCGTGTCATCGACCTGGAAGACGCGGGCGAGGTTCTCGGCCTCGAGCGCGCATTCAGCCTGTGGCATCGAGAGGATGAAGAATAAAAAGTTCCGTCTGAAGTAGCTTTTCGAGAGCTTCTCCATGAGAATGCGCTCCTTCTCGCTTTTCGGCCTGCATTCCAGCCTGTCCCTGTTCGAGACTATGTACTTCACGAGAGTCGGCATGTCCATCCAGAGAAAGCGGCTCGGACGGTAGAAGATCACGGGCTCGTTCTCCTCCGTCTGTGTCGGTTCGAGAAGCGTTGAATCATCAATCGTGTACCATGCGGGGCATTCCCGCATGTACTCCTTCTCGATGTATCTCGGCTGCATCTCCTTCGCTCTGACGCGCCGGATGCGGTAGATGCACACCTGTCTGATGTAGTGGTTGAATGTCCGTGTGGTTATGCGGTAGCACTCGATTATCCTGTCAAGGTCCTCGTAGATATTGAGGAAGATCGAGGAGATCAGATCCTCACTTATCATGAGCTTCTCGCGACATATGCGGTAGACAAGGAGCTTCGTGCGCTCTCTTATGAACTCCCAGTCGCTTCCCTTCCTCTGCTCTTCATCCGTCCTGTTGTACTCCGCAACGAAGCCGGAAAACCATTCATCCTCCGTTTTCGACAGTATGTCCTTCTCCATCTTTTCCCTTCCTCCCTGTTATTGGTAAAGTTCTTAATACAATTACTGTGCCAGCCATGACGGAAAGTACGGTTTCGTCATAGTTGATGACTGAAAAATCAATATATGTAAAGTTTATGTCAATTTTGATTTATTGCGGTTGCAATAAAGAAATATAAAGGCTTACCATGCGTGCGGAGGAAAAGATGCTGGAGAACAGAAAGAGGCTTACGATTGCGCTTGTGCTCAATCTTCTTATATCACTCTTTGAGCTTTACGCAGTTTTCATGAACTTCATTGTCGGAAAGACACATTTTGACTTTGTCCAGCTTCAGTTCTACACACACCTCAGCAACATCTTCATGCTCATTTCGTCGCTTGCCGCGACGATGGAAATAACGAAGGAGCTCTGCGGGGCCGTGAAGAGAACGCACAGGGCTGTGAGAATACTCAACTACATGGCTGTGTGCTCACTCACTCTCACGCTCCTTGTCGTCGTCTGTGTCCTTGCCCCGATGGAAGGGAAGGAGGGAGCGAAGTTCCTCCTCTTCGGGAGAACGAACATCTTCGAGCATATAATCTGCCCGGTGCTGGCATTCGTTACCTTCGTCTTCTTCGGTGATTTCTGTGATATCAGCAGGAGGGAAGCGGTCATTGCCGTCGTTCCGACTCTTGTCTACGCTCTCGTGATGGCTCTTCTCAACGCTTTCGGAGTCGTCGACGGTCCGTACCCGTTCCTGAGGGTCCGCGAGCAGGGGATTCTGCCCTCCATCGGCTGGTTCCTGATAATCATCGGCGCTGCTCTCGGGATAGCGGAGCTCCTGCTGTGGCTGACACGCCGCTACAACGTGTCAAGGAAGATTTTAAAGTCGAAAATATGATTTGCCGGAAGATAACGGCTGTCGTATTATTCTCATAAAGGGTGGTACTACATTGGTAAGGGAAAAGAACAGGCTTACGATAGCTCTGATTATCAATCTCCTCATTGTCTTCTTCGAGTCGATTGCACTCTTTCAGACCTTCATAACAAAGGAAGGCGGATTCAACTATTCACTCTTCCAGTACTATACGCACTACAGCAACTTCTTCGCCTTCCTCGCGTGCCTCTATGTCTCCCTCGAGATTTCGAAGGAGCTTACGGGAGCCATAAAGAGGACGAGGTATACATCGCGTCTCTTCAGATTCATAACGGTGTGCATGATGACGCTGACGTTCTTCACAGTAATCTTCGTCCTCATCCCGATGGCGGGGTGGAGCAGGTGGAGAAACTACCTCATCGAGAACAACTTCATCTTCGAGCACGTTCTCTGCCCGATTCTCTGCTTCGTATCTTTTGCGTTCTTCGGTGACTACAGGGACTTCGGAAAGAAGGAGGCTCTCCTTTCCGTCATCCCGACTGCCCTCTATGCGATAATCCTCACCGTCCTCAACGTACTCAACATCGTCGACGGCCCATTCAGATTCCTCAAGGTTCACGAGCAGAGCGTACTTGTCTCCGTATTCTGGTTCATAGTCATGGTCGGTGGCTCGTACCTTATCGCCATCGCCCTTCTCTGGATACAGAAGAAGATTCATGTCAGCGAGATAAGGGAAAGATAATCGCTTCTTCCTGGTTCATGAAAAAAGTTTTCCGAACATGATTCGGGCTGTTTCCGTTCTGACAGAGATTGTCAATTATCTAAACAATGTCATACAATCTCATCAATAAATAGGAGATAGAAACAATGCGTAAAACAGTCATTGCAATATTACTTGTAATCGCCATGCTCTTCGTTTCCTGCAGCCCGAATGCTACGGAAAACAAGAAATCTGATGGAGAAGAAACAAAAGAACCTACAGCTGAGGAGTTCCTTGCATCATATTTTGCTTCTTCAGCATGTGAAAGGCTAGCTTATGAATTTATTTCAAATAAAGCCGCTGATTCAGAAGGCAACGTTATTATGGATAAGGTTCCAAAGGTTGCGTTGTCTAATTATTTCGAAAGTAATGACAATCTCACCAGATATCACATAACGGAAGCTACAGAGGCAAGCGGCACTCTCAAGAACAGATATGATGCTGATAATGTCATCGTCAAGTTCAAGTATTATGTCGAATCCAGAGAAAACGATGAAACGGAATATACCTGTAACCACACAGAGGCAGATGTGAAGACCGGCTTTGTTGCATTCTCTCTGAAGGAAAGTGATACAGAAACAGAGACGACATATTCCACTATCAAACTGAACTTCAACCCATACAAAGATAGGGATCTTCCATCTCTCGACAGTGCGGAGATGACAACCTTCAAGAACATCAGCTATACGACTGATAAGACAGGTAAAACAACAGGCGGATCTGTTGAAGGAGTCCAGCTCAGTGACACGGAGTGGGCAAAGGTTGATGCAGTTATCAATGCAGTCGGTTGATTAATATTATCCACAACTGAAAGATAAACGACCCGCAAAAACGGGTCGTTTGTTGTCGATATTGTCTGTCTTTACTTCAGTTCGATGAGTCTGCTGTTGTCTCCGAGGACTCTGGGCTCGATGCCCTTTGTGACGCAGTCCTCGTCGACGACGACTTCCTTCACGCCGGGAACGGATGGAATGGAGTAGGAGATGTCCATCATGAGGTTCTCGACGATGCTTCTGAGGCCTCTTGCTCCGGTCTTCTGCTCGAAGGACTTCTTCGCAATCGCCTTCACGGCTTCGGGAGTGAACGTCAGCTTTATACCGTCAAGCGCAAACGATGTCGTGTACTGCTTGATTATCGAATTCCTGGGCTCCGTGAGGATTCTCACGAGGTCCTCCTCCCTGAGGTTCTCGAGAGATACGTGAATGGGGAGTCTTCCGATGAATTCGGGGATGAGACCGAACTTCACGAGATCATCCGGATGCAGGAGCTTGAAGAGCTCTCCGAGATCCTTCTCCTCGTTCTCCTCGACCTTGGCGCCGAAGCCCATGGAGGAGACAGCGGTTCTCTTCTCGATTACCTTATCGAGTCCCACGAATGCGCCTCCGCAGATGAAGAGGATGTTCGAGGTGTCGATCTTGAGCATCTCCTGGTTCGGGTGCTTTCTTCCGCCCTGGGGAGGTACGGATGCAGTTGTTCCCTCGATTATCTTCAGCAGGGCCTGCTGTACGCCTTCGCCCGAGACATCTCGTGTGATGGAGACGTTCTCTCCCTTCTTCGCGATCTTGTCGATTTCGTCGATGAAGACGATTCCCTTCTCCGCTTTCGATATGTCGTAATCGGCGGCTTCGATGAGCTTGAGGAGGATGTTTTCGACATCCTCTCCGACGTAGCCCGCTTCGGTGAGCGTCGTTGCGTCGGCAATTGCAAAGGGAACGTTGAGCTTCTTCGCAAGTGTTCTTGCAAGAAGCGTCTTACCCGTTCCCGTCGGGCCGATTATGAGGATGTTTGACTTGTCGATCTCGACTCCGCTGTCCTTGATCTTCCCGGCGTACTTTATTCTCTTGTAGTGGTTGTAGACGGCAACGGAGAGTACCTTCTTCGCATCGTCCTGACCTATTACGTATTCGTCGAGGTATGCCTTGATTTCCGCAGGGGTCGGGATGTCGAGATTCTCGAACTCGTTCGTCCCCTCGGCAGTCTTCTGCTTCCTTATTATGTCATTGCAGGTTCCGACGCATTCCTCGCAGATTGCAATCCCGGGGCCCGTGACAGCTCTGACGCCATCAAGCGGACGACCGCAGAATGAACAGTATTTGACGTTTCTAGCCATTCTTCTTCATCACCTTGTCGACTATGCCGTAGCTGAGAGCTTCTTCTGCACTCATGTAGCAGTCGCGGAGTATGTCGGACGAGACCTCGTCAACGCTCTTTCCCGTATGGGATGCGAGGATATTCGTCGTGAGGTCCTTTATTCTCTGGAGTTCCCTGTTCGTGACTATGATGTCGCTTGCCTGGCCTTCGGCTCCGCCGGAGGGCTGGTGGATCATGACACGTGCGGAGGGGAGGATGAACCTGTTGTCCTTCGCGCCTCCCGCAAGAATGATTGCCGCCATCGAACATGCCTGACCGATGCATATCGTCCTGACGGGGCATGCGATGTACTGCATCGTGTCGTAGATTGCGAGTCCGGCCGTCACGCTTCCGCCGGGGGAGTTGATGTAGAGGTTGATGTCCTTCTTCGGGTTCTCGCTTTCGAGGAACAGGAGCTGCGCCACGACGAGATCGGCCATCTGGTCGTTGATCTCGCCGTCGACGAAGATGATTCTGTCCTTCAGAAGGCGTGAGAAGATGTCATAGGTACGTTCCCCCGTGCCCGTCTGCTCGAGGACATAGGGAACGTATGTGTTCATTTTCGGTTTGCTCAAAAGATTACTCCTCGTCCTTCTTTGCTGCAGCCTTGAATGTGTTGTTCTCGAGGAGGAACGGTACGACCTTCTCGTACTTCACTTCTTCCGCAAGGTATTCCTTGTAGGTCTTTTTCTGCTCGTCGCTGAGCTGGGAGAGGTAATCCTTTCCCTTCTCCTCGAGTTCCGCATCCGTCACCTCGAAGTTCTCCTTGTCTGCGATTGCCGTGAGTACGAGCTCTCTCTTTGCATCCTCTGCGGATTCCTCTCTCCACATGGAGGTGTAGCTTTCCTTCTTTATGCTGCCCTTGAACATCTTGAAGAAGTTCTCCTCTCCGCCGAACTGGCGTGTGAGGCTGTCCCACTTGTTCTCGTTGATTGTGTCGATCATTGTTTCGGGAACAGTAATGGAGACGTTCTTGAGGATTGCATTGACAACAGCCGTTTCCTTTGCGTTCTTCCTGTACTCCTCGATCTTCTTCTCGAGGTCGCTTCTGACTCCCTTCTTCAGGTCGTCGACTGTCTTGTATTCGCTCTTCACGTCCTGTGCGAAGTCGTCGTCGACTTCGGGGAGCTCTCTCTTCTTGAGCTTTGTGAGAGTGAGTTCGATCTTCCAGGAGTGGCCCTTGAATTCAGCCTCGGGTGCATCCTCAGCGTCTTCAGCGTATGTTCTCTCGATTGTCTTCTTTTCTCCGCTGCTCATGCCGACGATGTCTTCGTCGAGCTTGAATGCGTTGGCTGTCTTGCCGAGTGTGAGGGAGAAGTCATTTCTCGAGAAGTCTGCGTCTATGTTGCCGTCTTCGTCGATGACGTCGTAGTCGACTGTTGCGATATCACCCAGTTCTGCGGGTGTGGACTTGTTGACGACGATTGCGTTCTGGTCTCTGAGGCGCTCGATTTCGTCCTCGACGTCCTTGTCTGTGACTTCCTTGTCCTCGTATTCGACTTCAAGGCCCTTGTACTGGGGAAGCTCGAATTCCGGCTTGATGTCATACTTTACCGTGAATGTGACGTCGCTGTCCTTCTTGAAGGGAACGAGGCTCTCTTCGTTCTGGAGTTCGGGAACACAGTAGGTAAGCGGTCTTTCCTTCTCGTCGAGAGTGGGGATCGTTGCCTTGAGTTCCTCTTCCATGAGGTCGAATGTGACTTCGTTTCTGATCTGGTCTCCGAACTTTCTCTCGAGTACGGATGCGGGTACGTGGCCCTTTCTGAAGCCCGGAAGCTCTACTTCCTTGACATACTTGCCGAGCTTCTCGGCATATGCCTTTTCGATTGATGCTGCATCGATAGTGAGTGTAAGTGATGCCTGGCTGTTCTCCAGCTTTTCAAATTTCTTTTCAGTTACCATTTTTATTGGGACTCCCTTGCATATTTCTTATTACGCGCCATAAGCCGTATCACTATATACGTTTTGAATTTTTTTGTACATAAGCCGTTCTTCTCAAAAAATAACCACAAATCCTCCGTCCGGAAAGGGGGAGAGAAGCGGAAAGGCGTATGTTTTACCTCCCCGGAGAGGATTGTGTTAATTTATTTTTTTTGACATCGGTTTCAGAGACTCCTAGTATTTTTCCCAACAAAGGAGACTCATTCATGAAACTGAAGAAAAGACTCTGCATCCTGCTCTGTCTCGTCACACTGGCAGGCTTCGTTTTCGCTCACCCCGTGAAGGAATCCACGCATGTGGACCTGACGGGTAAGGACAGTTATCTCGGAGTGAAGGTCGCCACCGGTGCGACTGTCACGGCTTCCTCCCTCATGAAGGAAGATAACATCATCTCTGCCGAGGACGCGGGTGCCGTCGCTCTCGAGAAGAGGGCGGACGGTGATACCGATACCCACGCCATCGAGAACACGGAGGCCATCAACAGCGCTATCCTCAGGCTTTCCGAGGAAGGCGGCGGAACACTCGTAATACCGGAAGGTACATTCCGTGTCTACACGATCGTGCTTCAGGACAATGTCAACATACGCCTCGAGAAGGGCGCCGTCGTACAGGCGGCGAAGTGCCGCTCCTACGACTGGTTCGACAACATGACTTCCGAAGCCGAGGACTTCTACCCGGACGGAACACCCGGCAACTACAACCAGCCTGAAACGAACATCTACGCCGGCCTCCAGGACAACGGACACACCTATTTTGCAAACAGCCTCGTCTACGGTGCCGACAGAAAGAACATCATGATCTACGGCGAAGGCCTCTTCGACGGCAGCCAGATGAATGACGAAGGCTCCCTCGACCAGGTACTCAGCGGCCAGGATCCGTCGAATCCGAAGGAGAGAAGCGGACAGGTCGGGACATGGTTCGGCAACAAGGGCATCGCGCTCGTAAGATGCGAGAACATCGTCCTCGAGGGCATAAACATGCTCAACTGCGGTCACTTCGCAATCATCGCCGAAGGCAGCGTCAACATGCTTGTCGACTCCGTCATCGTCGATACCAACCGCGACGCATTCAACATCGACTGCGGCCAGAACTTCACCATCATCAACTCCGTATTCAACTCCCTCACGGACGACGCAATCGTCTTCAAGGCATCCTACGGCGCCGGCATCTTCCAGCCCGTATACAACTGCCTTGTGAAGGACTGTACGGTGAGCGGCTATGACGCAGGCTCGGTTCTTGCCGGAACATACACGACGGACAAGCAGGTCGCTACAGACCAGGACGGCCCGACAGCAAGAATCAAGTTCGGTACCGAGTCCACATGCGGCTACAACACGGTCACAATCGACAACGTGAAGTTCGACCGCTCGAGAGGATTCTGCATGGAGGCCGTCGACGGTTCCCCGATACACGACATCCTCATGGTCAACTGCACAATGGACACAGTGAGTTCCTCTCCAGTCTTCATCAGGATAGGTAACCGCGGAAGATACCCGGTAACGGGCAACTCGACAGACGATTCCCTCTCGCAGAAGGACAACGTACGTCTTTCGAACACGGGCTGGATCCTCCCGCAGAACGGAGGCGACAGCGGGTACGAATATACCGAGTACCCGGCTGAGCAGTACTTCCCGTCCTACAGCTACATCAGGGAAGGTGCCGTGATGTCGAACGGCGTAAAGGTCCAGACAGTCGACAGCAGCAACCCCGTCAAAATCAACAGCGCCAACTACACTGAGGAGAACGGAAAGTACTATCTCCTCAAGTGGGAGAACGGTACCTACGTAACCGATTACGATAACGAAATCGCCGAAAGCGACCTCGGCCTCTACGGCGACGCAGTGGGCTACGAAAGCCTCGCTTCGGCATATAATATCGTAATAGCGAATCTCACCGTCACGAATGCCGATCCGCGTTACCCCGTGACATTCGCGGGCCTCGTGGACTCGAAAATCAGCAACGTCACTCTCAAGGACGTGAAGATCGAGTACAGGGGCGGTATGAGAATGCAGGACGCAGTCGAACAGCAGCAGCTTTCGACATCCTGGAACTACACACAGTACATGACATCCCCGTCAGTACAGAATCTTCCGTGGCTCGTGAACACGTTCTTCGCGAAGAATTCCGCACTGCTTCCGAGAGTCGTCTGGGATGCAGAGACCTCCTCGTGGGTCGACGACCCGTACAATGTTCCGGAGATGCCGGAGCAGTACCCCGAGCCTACGAACTTCGGAATCCTCCCGTCATACGGAATCTACGCACGCCACTGCGAGAACATCACGTTCGACAACGTCGAGCTCGAGTACATCGTGGAGGACGAGAGACACGCTGTCGTTCTCGATGACTGCCAGGGTGTCACATTCTCCTCCCTCACTGCAGAGACTGCAGAGGGCGTGAAGAAGGTCGCTCTCGTCAACAACAACTACAAGAGAAGCACGGGATTCGAATATGTCACGGACTATCCGTACATCTCGACTGTGACCACGGGCATTACGGGAATCGATGAGGAGGATATTCTCGTCCATACGGTTAATGCTCCCGAGCCCGGAACTCCTTCCGATTCCCTCTATTCCCATCCGACAGTTGCAGACACGACTACAGGCTACAGCTACGGCGAGAACGAATGGACCTACAACGGAAAGACCTATGACCTTCCCGTCACGGTACACCGCCCGTTCTTCGAGCCGGTTGAGGATGTGACGGTGAATGCGGGAGAGGAAGTATCCGTAACGGTTGCCGCAAGGAACCCGGCCGCTGAAAGAGACGGAGAGCGCAATTCCGCTCTTTCCGACGCGACTCTCGTCTACTCGGCGTCCTCGCTTCCCGAAGGCGCAGTCTTCGACGGCAGCACGCATACCCTTACATGGAAGAATGCCGTGAAGGGTGAATACGAAGTCGTCTTCACAGTCGACGACGGAGTAATTCCAGTGTCGAAGAGCGTGAAGATTTCCGTACTCTGATAATCACCGCATACGATGCAGAAGAAGAGGGGCCCGCGCCCCTCTTCTTCATTCAGTCTCCGGGCGGAAAAAAAGTGAAAAAATCTCATCAACTAGGACATAAATTGACCTGGTGGGGGTGCCATACTCTTACCGGAGAGTGAAAAATGGAAACCAACGAGATACACACCAGAGCGGAAATCAGCAGCAAGAGCAGAAAAGAGGCATCGCGCTTCATAAGGGAGATGGAACCCCTCATCAGGTCCGTTTCCCTGCGCTATTCGGAGAAGCCGACGTTCTCTCCCTACAGGGACGACATATTCACGGCGGCAGAGGAGGGGATGTACAAGGCCCTCGGGAGCTTCGACTTCTCACGCCGGGGCTTCGTGCAGTACGCGAGAAAGGCCATGGAGATGGAGATAAGGCTCTTCCTCAGTAACGAAACGAGGCTCATAAGACTCCCCCGTTACGTCACCCAGGCGCAGAGGAAGATAGACGGAGCAGGAAGGGAGAACGGCACCCGGGAGGAAATCATGAAAGCCGCCGGAATAAAGTCGGAGAAGACCTACAGGGGAATAACAGAGGCTCTGAAGTACTCCCCGGTTTCGTCACTCGACAGAACCGTCCGTGATTCCGATACTCCTCTCTCCGCATTCATCCCCGCAGAGGGAAATGTGGAGGACGAAGTGATGGAGAGCCTTACCTCGGAGGAAATCAGAAAGGCTCTCTCCTCTCTTTCTCCATCCGACAGGTTCATCATCACATCGACATTCGGACTCGGAGGAGTGAAGAAGAGGAAGAGCAGCGAGATTGCCATGATGCTTTCCGTTACGAGCACCACCGTGAACAACCGCCGCAGAAAGGCTCTCGAGAGCATGAGAGGTGCTCTTCTTCCTTTGGTGACATAAGGTCTTCTTTGAAGTACTATGTAGGCGTGAAAAGGTATGTTTCCGTCATCCTTATAGTAATACTTCTTCTTTCCTCGTGTTCGACCCTGAAAAGCAGCGCCGGGAGCGGAGAGGAAAAGAGGGCAGTCGAGACACTCGTCTCGGACTGTCTTCTCGCTCTTCCCTCCGACCCCGTGACGGAAGACGACCTCGTGTCGGCTCTTCCGGAGAGCTACACATCCTATGAGGAATACCTTCCGTCCTACAGTGCGATATCTTCAAGGTACCTCGGTGCCGTATGCAAAGTAGTGAACGCGGCGTTCTCCGAGTCATTTCTCTCCGACACGGTCACTGCCTCAGCCGACGCCCTTTCAGATACTCCCTCCCGCTACATTTCCGGTGAGGCCGTCATTCCCGATATCGAGAAGGAGACACAGGAGAGCCTCAGAACTCTTCTTGAAGAATACTACAGAGAGCACTCTGACGAGCTTGATGCTGCATTCAGTGAAAGCCGTACCTGCTTCAGCATGGTGAAACGCTCCTACTCGTCGCTTTCGATTATCGGCGAGGAGATAGTCCTTCCGGAGGCGGAGATGATCAGCGTCTCCGACCTGGCGGACATAACTCTCGACAGGTTCTATTCGCTTCTCTCGTCTTCCGAGACGAAGCTGAGGAATAACCCCCTCTACGGTGACTCCGTCTACCGTCTCTTCTGGAGCAGCAGGTAATATATGGAAGAAGATCTCTTTTCATCCGCTCCGGTCACCTCCGGCGAACCTCTTGCCTCGAGAATGAGACCGCGTAATCTCTCCGAGTACATCGGACAGGACCACATACTGGGCCCGGGAAGGCTCCTGAGGCGTGCAATACAGATGGATCAGCTTTCTTCCATCATCTTCTACGGCCCTCCCGGGGTGGGAAAGACGACGCTTGCGAGAGTCATCGCCAATACGACGAAGAGCCACTTCTCGTCGCTCAACGCCGTACTCTCCGGCGTCAAGGAGCTCAGGGACGAGATAACCGCCGCAAAGAGCAGACGCGACCACTACGGAATGAGGACGATTCTCTTCATAGACGAGGTTCACCGCTGGAACAGGAGCCAGCAGGATGCACTTCTTCCGTGGGTTGAGAACGGAACGTTCATACTTATCGGTGCAACGACCGAGAATCCCTTCTTCGAGGTCAACAGGGCGCTCGTATCACGCTCGCGTGTCTTTCAATTGAGGAGCCTCGACGAGAAGGACCTCACCGCAATAGCTCACCAGGCACTCTCCGACAGGGAGAGAGGCTACGGAAAATACAGGGTCGTCTTCGAGGAAGGCGCTCTCGAGCACCTTGTCTCCGTTGCGTCGGGAGACGCAAGGAGCCTCCTCAACGCCCTCGAACTTGCAGTCGAGACCACGGGTGACCACTTTCCTCCCGAGGAGGGAAGCGAGATATATATTTCAAAGGAGACAGCCGAGGAGTCGATACAGCGCAAGGTCGTTCTCTACGACAAGGAAGGTGATTACCACTTCGATGTCATAAGCGCCTTCATCAAGTCCGTCAGGGGCTCCGATCCCGATGCCGCCCTCTACTGGATGGCGAAGATGGTGAGTGCGGGCGAGGATCCCCGCTTCATATTCCGCCGCATGCTCATAAGCGCCACGGAGGATGTGGGACTTGCGGACCCCAACGCCGTTGTCGTCGTCGAGGCCGATGCCGCGGCATTCGACCGCATAGGACTCCCGGAGGGAAGATTCCATCTCGCTCATGCCGCACTGTATCTTGCGACATGTCCGAAGTCCAATTCGACACTGGGCTTCTTCGATGCTCTGAAGGAAGTCGAGGAGGAGAAGAGCAGGGAAGTGCCGAATCACCTCAGAGACGACTCGAGGGACGCCGTGGCATTCGGACACGGGGAAGGGTATCTCTATCCTCATTCGTACACCGGGCACTGGGTTGCGCAGCAGTACCTGCCGTCGGGCCTCCAGGGGCGTGTGTACTACAAGCCGGGGACTCTCGGCTACGAGGGAGATATCCGCAACGACGTACTGCGGCGGAGGGAAGCGCAGCTCGAGGCATCATCCGACGATTTCTTTCTCGAGAACTATACATTCACTCCCGACACCTCGAAGCGTGACAGGTGGATTAACCGCGCGATGTCCGGAAGGTCGAAGATACTTCTCTCCCTTACCGACGAACTCTACTCGGGGCTCGAACTCAGGCGCCACGAGAACGTACTTGTACTCAATGCCTCGAACGGGCTGCTTCTTTATCCTCTGATGCGGAAGAACCCCGAAGGGGAGAGCATAGCAGTCGTGCAGAACCAGAGCCAGAAGGAGGTCATCGAGCACTTCTCTGGCGAGATGGAGGAACTCCTGAGACCCGTTGTCATGGTCTCGTCCCCGCTTGCCGCCTTCTCGAAGCTCGAGGATGCAATCCGCTTCGGCGCGGTTGCCGGAAGAAGCATTCTTTCCCGCCTTTCGGAAGACAGGGTAATCCTGGGCTTCATAAAGACACACCTCGAGGACGACGGGGAAGTGGCACTTCTCGAGACTATTCCGTCTCTCTCCTCACGCCTTTCCGACTACGCCGACGGAGACCTGAAGAAAACACTGGGCGTGGCCGAAGCTGAAATCTATTCGCCACACAATCCTCTCTTCTCGTGGAAAGAGGAGGAACTAGAGAAGACCGTACGGGAATACTTCCCCGATGCAACGTTCATATATAAGGAATGCAGCGAGGAGAGGCACATATCGAAGGAGAATGCCGAAGCCTGGTACGAGAAGACCTATTCGAAGTACAAAGTCGACAGGGACGCATTCCTCTCTTCCTTCTCCAACAGAACCGTATCCTGGAAGACGACAGTCGCAGTCATAAGGAGCAATACCCGGAGGATTCCCTCCGCATCCGGCAACGGACACACGGAGGTTAAGGAGAAGGTGAAGGGGAGCTGAAAGAAAAAACATTTTTTTTCGTTTTCCGTGTTGACAAGAAAATTCACTTTCTTTATAGTCTCACATGTTGAAATTGCAATGGCGAACGCATTGCTACCAAAACATGGTGGAAGTAGTTCAGTGGTAGAGCGCCAGATTGTGGATCTGGTTGTCGAGGGTTCGAGCCCCTTCTTCCACCCTTGACTTCTTCCTAAATGGAAGGATGAGCGCTCTTAGCTCAATGGATAGAGCGTCGGACTTCGAATCCGCAGGTTACAGGTTCGAGTCCTGCAGGGCGCAATTTCAAAAACGGGCCGCTAGCTCAGCTGGTAGAGCAACAGACTCTTAATCTGTGGGTCAAAGGTTCGATCCCTTTGCGGCTCATTCAACGCGCGAGCGTGGTGAAATTGGTATACACGCTAGACTTAGGATCTAGTGCTCCGGTGTGAGGGTTCGAGTCCCTCCGCTCGCATACCATAATCACACTTGCGGCGGTAGCGTAGTGGTTACGCACCACCTTGCCAAGGTGGGTCACGCGGGTCCGATTCCCGTCCGCCGCTCTCTTCAGGCTGATTAAACATCAGCTTTTTTTATTGCCGGAATC
>CAVFVX010000056.1:0-14829 GCA_963626075.1 Acutalibacteraceae bacterium | reverse complement strand
TTTGACGGAACGGACATATCGAAAGGTATAAGTTACAGGAAACTGACATTCATAGAATGTGCTCGCAATTTAGACGTTCGGCCGACGTAAAAGGCTGAGAAAGTTTGCTCCTCCCCGGGACAAGCCCCGGGGTTTCCGCAAACGAAGGTTATAACAATGATAGAAAGAAAAGACCAGAAGACACAGGACACATGGGACCTCAGCGCCCTCTGCAGAGACAGAAAGGACTATGAGGAGAAGCTGAAGGCACTCGAAGGAAGGCTCGGTGAACTTTCAGAGTACAGGGGAAGACTCACGGAGTCCTCCGACTCGTTCCACAACGCACTCGAGAATCTCTTCTCCTTCGAGAAGGATGCGGAGACGACGCTCCACTGGGCGTATCTCAACTACAGTGCTGACTCCACAAACAGGGAAGTCATGGAAGATGCCGGAAAGGCCGACATGATGGCTGCGAAGATAAACGAAGCCGAGAGCTGGTTCAGTCCCGAGCTTATGGCTGCAGACACAGCCCTCGTCGAGAAGTACCTTTCCGAGGAAAGGAATAAGGACTACCGCATCTACATCCACAAGACATTGAGAATGAAGGCACACGTGCTCTCCGATAAGGAAGAGAGGATAATGAGCCTCTTCAGTGCAAACCGCTCCGGCTACCAGCAGGCATTCGGAGACGCGAACAACATCGACTTCGACTTCGGAGAGGTGAATGGCGAGAAACTCACACACTCGACTTTCTCAAAGTTCATCAGAAGCAGCGACGAAAGCGTGAGAAAGGAAGCATACGAGAAGCTCTATGCCGAGTACGAGAAGCACCAGCATGTACTTGCGCGCATCTACGAGGGCTCGATCAAGAACGACATCTTCGTCGCACGCGCCAGAGGCTACAACTCCTCGCTCGATTGCGCACTCTATCCCGATAACGTCGACAAAAGCGTCTACACATCCCTCATCGAGAACGTCCACGCGGCATTCCCGGTACTCCACCGCTACTATGCCCTGAGAGCGAAGCTCATGGGCAGGGAGAAGATCCAGCACTACGATGTATATACCGCAATGGTTCCCGAGGTTAACAGCCGCCACACCTACGACGAAGCAGTAGCGCTCATAAAGGAAGCCGTGAAGCCTCTCGGAGAGGACTATTCGAGAATCCTCGTGAAGGGTCTCACGACAGACAGATGGGTCGACAGATACGAAAACAAAGGAAAGAGAAGCGGAGCCTTCTCCTCCGGCGGCTTTGTCGGCAACCCCTACATCCTCACATCTTTCGAGGAATCGGTACTCGACAGCGTCTTCACACTCATCCACGAGGGCGGACACTCGATGCACTCCTACTTCTCATCCCGCAACAACCCCTTCCCGTGCTACGACTACACGATCTTCGAGGCCGAGGTTGCATCGACCTTCAACGAGAACCTCCTTTCGGCATACCTCATGAAGAACGTGAAGAGTAAGGAAGAGGAAGCATACCTGATTTCGAAGAAGCTCGAGGACATCGTGGGAACGTTCTTCCGCCAGACGATGTTCGCAGAGTACGAACTGTTACTCCACGAAGCTGCAGAGAACGGAACACCCGTCACAATCGACTACATGAGAAAGACCTACCGCTCGCTGCTTGAAGCATACTTCGGAGACAGGGTCGAATTCGAGGAATGTTCAGATATGGAGGGGCTCAGGATTCCGCACTTCTACAACGCATTCTACGTCTACAAGTACGCTACGGGAATCGCGGCATCGATTGCACTCTCGAAGCGTGTGCTCGAAGGCGGCGAGAAGGAGAAGAACGACTACCTGACGTTCCTGAAGTCCGGCGGTTCAAGATACCCCATCGAGGCACTGAAGGTCGCAGGCGTCGACATGTCGAAGAGCGACGCAGTCAAGGCTACAGCCGAGTACTTCGACTCACTCCTCACAAGACTCGAGGAACTTACAAAGTAGACTCTTCTACTCCACACTGAGGGCGGCGATACCGCCCTCTTTAATTATGAACGTGATTATCTTCCCCGACATTCTATCGAGGACCTTCACTTCCCCGTTCGTCTCTGTCGATACAAGATAATCCGAGAGCGGAAGAAGGGAGGAGAGCTCATCCGAGTACGCAAGGGCGAACGAGAGCGGAGAGACGGCATACTTTTCAAGCCACTCGTCAGTGTATTCCTCTCTCACGGCTTTCCACGCAACTTCCTCGCTGCTTCCCTTCTTGATCTCGACTGCGACAGTGCCGATTGATGCGCTCACCGGAGCGACAGAAGCGGAGAGGGAGACAAGAAGAGTAATGAGAAGAATCAGTACAAGAGCCCTTTTCATAACGGTAGTATACCGGAAAACCGCCGTGATGTGGTAGACTGTCATCAATGAACAGAAATGAAGCAGAAAACATACTCAACAGAGGCTTCACCCACTTTGTGAAGGATCCTCTCTGGCAGTCGGTCGCGATGACTAAGGAGATAAAGGACCTCCTCGAAGAGCGGGACGTGCAGAAGCTCGCCCGTATCCGTCAGAACGGTCCGAGCTACCACATATACCCCGGAGCAGTCCACACGAGACTGAGTCACTCAATCGGCGTCTATCATCTGGGACGCGAGATTCTCCTCTCGCTCTCGCGTAAGTCCGACATCCTCCCCTTTACGGAGAAGGGAATCATGAGCTTCCTGGTCGCATGCCTCCTGCATGACATCGGGCACTTCCCGTATGCGCACTCACTCAAGGAACTCGCAATCCGCGAGCACGAGGAGATTGCCGCCGACATGATTCTCAACCACCCCTCCCTCAATGCCGCCGTAATCGCCGCAGGGGCGGTGCCTGAGACAGTCGCCGCCGTAATAGACAAGGACCAGCTCACGGGAGACGAGGAGACGATACTCTACAGAAGCATACTCTCGGGAACTCTCGACCCCGACAAGCTCGACTACCTCTCGCGTGACGCATACTTCAGCGGCCTCACGTACGGCCGACAGGACACGGACTTCATAATATCGTCGCTCGCACTCTCTGACGGGCGCCTTGCGCTCGAGAGGGAGGCCCTCGCCTCCGTCGAGCAGATACTCTTCTCGAAGTACATGATGTACCGCTCCCTCTACTGGCATAAGGGTGTCAGAGCCGCCACCTGCATGATAAAGAAGGCCCTCACCTGCGCCCTTCTCGACGGAACTATCAAGTACGATGACCTGTACTACCTCGACGACAACGAATTCAACACGATGTGCCTGAGTCGCATCGACAGCACACCCGCCCTCATTCTCGTGGACATGGTCGAGCACAACGAACTTTTAGAAAGAAAGGCCGTGAAGGAATACACGGACGGCGGAAGAATCGAAGAGAGTGCAAGGAAGATGGATGAGAGGGAGCTCATGGAAAGAAGAATCCACAGGTACCTGAGGAGAATCTATCCGACACTTCCCGAGTATGAAGTCATAATCGACATACCCGAGCCCATCAACTTCGAAAGCCACATTCCCGTCGTCGACAGAAACGGGGAATGCACGGAGATTACGGATGACGACATGGTCTTCACGGGAGAAGTGTCGAGAATGTTCCAGAAGAAGCTGAGGAAGGTTGCGCTCTACCTTCCCTCCTACGTCGATGCCGCAGACGCGGAGGAAGCACTGAGGAGAGAGGAGAAATGACAGAGGAGAAGATTTCCTACCGCACGCTGATCGACGGCGACATTCCTCCCTGGATGATGAGATTCATCAAGGGAGTGGGAAAGACAATCAACGAATACTCCATGATAGACCCGGGCGAGAAGATTCTCATCGGCGCCTCCGGAGGAAAGGACTCGCTCTCCCTCGCTCTCGCCCTCGCCCTGAGGAAGAAGTGGATAAAGGACCGCTACGACATGGAGGGCGTCATGATAGACTGGGTCGAGCATCCGGTCGAGAAGGAAGCCCTCGAAAGAATAAGGGAGTACTTCGACTCTCTCTCGATTCCCCTCACTGTCCTCAGGGAGCAGCAGTACCCCGAGTCATTCAGGGACGACTTCAACTGCTACCTCTGCGCCCGCAACAGAAGGCGTATCCTCTTCTCGTGGGCCGAGGAGCACGGAGAGAAGCGCATAGCCCTGGGGCATCATCTCGACGACCTTGTGGAGACGACGCTCATGAACCTCTGCTTCCGCGCCGACTTCTCGACGATGAAGCCGAAGATGGACTTCTTCGACGGAAAGATAGAAATAATCAGGCCGCTCATAGAGACGAAGGAGAACGTCACGAAGAGAATAAGGGAGAGTTACGACATACCCGTCGTAAAGCCCGTATGTCCCTACGACCAGACGAATATCCGCTCGTCCCTCAAGCCCATAGTCTCCTCCCTCTGTCACATCGACAAGCTCACGCGCGAGCACATCTATGCCGCACACGATTTCTCCGCTCTCAGAAACAAGGCGGTAGAATCTGAAGGACGTAAATGATAAAATTCCATCAGGATTCAGAAATGAAGAAGTCAATTTCCCTCATCACCATTCTTTTCATAGTCGTTTCACTCTCCGCATCCTCCTTCTCCTTTACGGGTGATTATACTCTCACGGGTAAGGGAGGAATAAG
The DNA here is from genome assembly GCA_963626075.1 of Acutalibacteraceae bacterium. GTDB lineage: Bacteria > Spirochaetota > Spirochaetia > Sphaerochaetales > Sphaerochaetaceae > Ornithospirochaeta. The sequence goes on along the minus strand of CAVFVX010000056.1, from coordinate 10,294 downwards.
CATAACATCCTCTTCAGTCGACACTGCGAGGAGGTCCGTCGCACTCTCCACAACGACATCGAAAGCAGAAGCCGAGAGCGACAGCGTAATCGTCAGAGCGGGTGAGAATTCGCTTCTCACTCTCAGCGAGAAGGACGGAAAGACGGTAATCTACCTTGTCTACGGCTCCATGACGGTGATGACGACGGAGCTTACGGCAGTTTCCGTCTACACTCCCGTTTCGTACATCGACGAGACGATTGAAGGCGAAATATATGTAACGAGTACCGATACCGAGGAGAAGGTCTACAACTTCTCTCCCGTAGAAATAACCGTTCTCGACCTTCTGAGAGGAAAGAGGACATCCGTTCCGGCAGAGACGGGCTTCGACTACATGAAGGACAGCTACGCGACAACAGACAACGCAAAGAGAATGACGGAGGTAATCGTGATCAACGTTCCTTCCGAGCCCGTATTCACCGGCGTTAGTGAGAGCACGGTTCCCGAAGAGCCTCAGATTACGCGTTCCACTTCCATGACAGTTACACAGACGCTCGTCGACATAGACGACGAAAGCGGGCTCTGATGGGAAGAATCAATCTTCTTCCGCCCCGCCTCAGTTCCCGTATTGCCGCAGGAGAGGTCGTGGACAGACCGCAGGCGGTACTGAGAGAGCTCCTTGACAACGCACTCGATGCCGGAACGGAGGAAATCGCGGTCACGGTCGACGGCGGCGGAATCGACAGGATAAAGGTAAAGGACCGGGGATGCGGAATAACGAGGGATGACATCTGTGTCATCGCCTCCCCCCATGCAACAAGTAAGATTAAGACAGAGGACGACCTCTACTCAATCCGCACGATGGGCTTCCGCGGCGAAGCGCTCTACTCCATCGCAGCGGTATCTACACTGACGATTTCAACATGCGACAGCGCTTCGGGCGTGAAGTCGACGCTCACCATTGACAACGGAGAGAGGAAGGAGATTCTCTCCTCGGGGCCGGAGAAGGGAACGGAAGTGACGATGGAGAATCTCTTCTATGACATTCCGGCGAGGCGGAGCTTCTTAAAGCGCAGCAGCACCGAGGGGAACCTCTGCAGAAACCTGTTTATATCAAAGGCACTGGCCTTCCCGGAGGTGGGGTTCACGCTGACGATGGACGGAGCCGTGAAGCTCAAATGGCCGAAGGGACAGACGCTGAAGGAGAGAGTCATGATGCTCTGGCGCGACTACTCCATTCCCGATGCCGACGTATGCTTTCTCGAGGAAGTGTGCGATGACTACACTGTAAGAATCGCCGCGACTACAAGCGCATGGAGACGCTCCGACAGGAAGGAAATCAGAGTATATGTCAACTCACGTCCCGTCGAGGAATACTCGATTGTCCAGGCCGTGACCTACGGCTACGGCGAGCTCCTCCCCGGAGGAAGCTACCCGTATGCTGCAGTATTCATCTCCGACGCCCCGGAGCTCGTGGACTTCAACATACATCCCGCAAAGAGGGAGGTTAAAATCCGCAATCTCCCCGAAGTCCATCATACGGTATCTTCAATGCTGAAGAAGGGAATCGAGAGAAGGATTCCCGAGATAAAGCCCTCGAATCAGTTCTATCTCTTCGAAGATGCCCGGCGCTCCGAGAACGGAAAGAAGACGGCTTCCTTCGGCAGTATTGCTGAAGATAAGAAAGAAAACGAAATCCCGTCCGTCTCCTTCGCGTCCGGCGACAGGAGAGGAGAGAACCTCTATAAGAGAATAATCGAGGAAGCGAGAAGGAACGAGAACGACCATCTCTCGGAGCGCATAAACGCGTACAAACCCAAGGACGATTCCTGGCTCGAGAAGGCCAAGGAGCTAAAGGCTGCAAAAGAGAACGAAGACAGGAAGAAGGCAGAGGAAGAAGAGAAGCAGACGAAGGACGAGAGCGAAATCAGATACATCGGCCAGGCCTTCAGACTCTTTCTCATATGCGAGAAGGGAGACGAGTTGTACCTCGTTGACCAGCATGCGGCACACGAGAGAATCCTCTACGACGAGATCATAAGCCAGAAGACGCTCCAGAACCTTCTTGTCCCGATAAAACTCGAAGTCGACGAGATAACAGACAGCTATCTCTCCGCTCACTGCCATATCTACACGAAGCTCGGCATCATGCTTTCCCGGACCGGAGACGGAGTGTGGGAGATAGACGCCCTCCCCGCAGTCTGCAGGGGAATCGAAGACAAGATAACAGAGTTCGTACTCTCTGCGAAGTCCGACGAGCATGAACTCGAGGAGAAGCTCTTTGCGACAATGGCCTGCAGGGCCGCAATAAAGCAGGGAGACGAAGTCGACAGGTACAGCGCGGAGGAAATACTTGAAAAAGTCTTCGAGATGGAAGAACCCTGCTGTCCGCACGGAAGAACGTTCCTCATCCGGCTCACGAAGGAAAACCTCATGAAGATGGTGGGCCGGACCTAGAGGTTGAATTCAACTCTCAGCGTTATGCTGTTGGAATACCTGTCACGGTATGTGATTACTGCGTAGTCCGCGTCTTCGAGAGCGTCCGTGACGAACTCCTCCCTGTCGTAGAAGACGACCGAGGCGCTGTCCTTCGAGGAGGCGTTATCGTATGTGTAGTTACCCTCCTCCTTCGCTATCGTAACCTTTTCGTCGACTGTTGTGCCGAGACTCGAGTAGACGTAGAGCGAGTACTCCCCGTCCGTGAAGGATGCTCCGGGAGTTATTCCGAGAGACGGGGAATAATAGTACTCCCCGCTTTTCGTGAGCTTACCCTCCCACCTCAGGTCTCCGTCGGGAGAGACAAGGAGGAACGTGTAGACGGCGTCGCTGCCGTCTTCCTCCTCGAGAGCAACTCTGAGTACTGCCTCTTCGGTATGAGACGAGGGAGTAACCGTGATGTTTCTCGTCAGCCCGGACGACGAGAGCGAGAAGCTCTCCTTCGTGCAGGAGAACAGGATAAGTGAGAGAGAAAGAATAAGAATGATTATTCTACTTTTCTTCACGTTCCCTTTCCTTGAGCATCATCCTGACGGGATTTGCGTATGTATTGAGGACGAAGGCCCTCAGGTCGTTCTGGAGATGGTTGTAGCGCGCGAGGAATACGTCCCTGTCGGAGGGAGTGTATTCGGACGCAAACCGGGTCGTATTCTCCATGTAGTCGTATGCGATGTAGTTGGTGTCGTAGAGGCGGTAGGAGAGATGAATCTGCCTGTCGATCTCCTCGGCAACCTCCTCCGGGGTATTGCACTCCTTCTCTATCGGATCCCCGATCGAGATGTGCACGTGTCCCTTCTGGCACTTGAGACCCTTGACCATGCTGATGAGGTCCTCGTACTTCTTCTTCTCGTACTTTCCCTCGTTCTGCTCCTTCTGTATCTCCTCGCGCCCTTTGTTGATGTCGTTCGGGTCGTACTGGTAGCTGATGGCGACGGGAACTATGTTGCACTTTCTCACGAGGTCTGCAAAGCTTATTCCGCTGTTACGCTGCGAAAGGTAGAGCATCTTGATGATCACCGGGTGCGTGGAGTCTATTCCGTCCTTGCTTCTTCCGCTCTTCTGGGCAACCCAGATTGACTTGTTGAGCTCGGTAACCGTGCCGACGAAGTACTCGGAGAGTTCGAGGGACGCAAGGAACTTCTCCCTCATCGGAAGGTTTCTCTTCACGATTATTCCGCCGTTGACTCTGAAGAGGTCCTCGACGAACTGGTTCACCATCAGGTTGTCGCCGACAGCCATCTCGCAGAGGGGCTTTCCCCTCTTCAGAAGCGCATAGTCGAGAAGCATGCAGTCGAGTATGATGTCGCGGTGGTTCGAAATGAATAAATAGCCCTTCTCAGGGTCGAGATTCTCTCCTCCCGAAATCGTGAAGTCCGTCATCGTCTTCCCGATTATAGCGGGAATGAAGTAGCCGGCGGTAACCACGTGCTGGAAGTCGTCGTATGAGTGTACGTCACTCAGGCGCGTTGTTATATCCTTCACAGTCGACGCCACAGCCGTGAGGTCGGATCCCGAAAGCATGAGTGCGAAAGCGCCGATGTACTCGCGCTGGGAAGAAAGACGCTTTATTGCATTCTCGAAATCGGTGTCGAAGTACGGTTCTATATCTCTGTATTTATCTCTGTCCATAATCAATTTTTCCCCTTGGTGCTGGAAAGATTATATATATTCTCTCCCATACGGGCAATAAATATCCCCTCCGCTGACGAAGGGGAACGGAATCAGACCTGTACGTTACAGAATGTAGGGTACAAGCAGGTTATGCGACTGGTAGACCACGTAGGTCTCGACATCGAGAACGTTACTGACCTTCACGAGCTCGTTCGAGAAGAAGTTCAGAAGCGAGAGATCTTCGTCCTCACTCAATACGAGCTTCACGATGAGATCGTAGCGTCCGGTGACTACGGCAACGGAGACGACACCCCTGAGAGCCATGAACTCATCGGCCTTCTTCGCCAGTTCCATCGTGGACAGCTTGATGCCCATGTATATCACCTGTAGTCCGGGGACATACTCGGGATCGACCATGCCCATGATCTTCAGTACGCCGTCTTCCAGGAGCTTGTTGGCTCTGCTTCTTACAGTGTTCTCCGTTATTCCGAGTTCCTCGGCGATTACGGAGTACGGGCGTCTTCCGTCCTGAAGAAGCCTTATGATGGCCTTGTTGGTATCGTCTATTCTCTTTACCATATTCCCCCCGCTTCGATTATACGAGTCCTTCCTTGTGGTACTTTTCGATTGTTGCGAATGTCTCTTCGCCGATTCTCAGGAGGTTCTCCTCGCTGTTTGCACCGACATGCGGTGTGAATGTGACGTTCTTGCATGCAAAGAGCGGGCTGCCGGCCTCGAACGGAGGCTCTGATGAGTAGACGTCCGTGCAGAACCAGGAGATGTCGCCGCTATTGAGTGCAGCAGCAACATCAGCTTCGTCGACGCACTTGCCGCGTCCGGTGTTGATGATGACGGGCTTCTTCGTCATCTTTGCAATGAGGTCCTTGTTGACCATCTTCTCCGTCTCGGGTGTGAGAGGAAGATGCATGGAGATGTAGTCAGCATCCTTTACTGCATCCTCGAGGCTCATCATCTCTGCAAGATCGGACTTCTCGACATACTTGTCGTAGGCGACGACCTTCATTCCGAATGCGTGTGCTCTCTCTGCAACCTTTCTTGCGATGTTTCCGATTCCGAGAAGACAGAGCGTCTTTCCGTAGAGTTCGTGTCTCTTCGTCTTTTTCATCCATTCGCCGTTCTTCATCGTCGAATCATAGAAGCAGAGGTTGTTGGGTGTGCTGAGCATGAGGCAGAATGCGAGTTCTGCAACTGCGACAGCAGAGGACTTCGGGGTGTTCGTAGCGACGATGCCCTTCTCCTTGCAGTACGGGATGTCGATGTTGTCCATGCCGACGCCGCCGCGGATGATGAGCTTCATGTTCCTGGCCTGGTCGATGTATTCCTTTGTAGCCTTCGTCTTGCTTCTGATGAGGACGACATCGGCTTCAGCCAGTCTTGCGATATCTGTGGTGACTTCTCCGAAAACGCTGAGCTTCTCGGGGAGCGATTTGTCAAATGCATCTGCAATGAGAATAACCATTATATGTAACTCCTTAGGTTTTTTGCTGATTTCCAGAGTAGTATCCCATCAAGATTGTGAACTGTCAAATTATTTATTCAAAAAAATACGGAATGCGTCATTTTTCTCTGAAAAATTGCGCTTGAACTTAACTTTTCGGAAATTACCTTATCTTCTCTATCGCACTTATCGAGAGCTGCTCCCTTCCCGTTCCCTTCCACCAGTTGACTTCGGGAGAGAAGACGAAGGATACGGTGCTTCCGACGCTGTATTCGTTCCCGTCCACGGCGTTCCACCACACCGCGGGCCAGAGGTAGCCTCCGCACTCGAGCGTGAAACGCATGTACTTCTCGTTGTTGCCCACGTGGTAGGCTTCCCTTATCTCGGCCTTCGGGACGTAGAACCTCAGTTCCCCGTTCTCCTGGCCGAAGGGTTCGAAGAGCGAAAGCGACGCCCAGACGTCCTTCTCGAAGTTCTCGTCCGTGAGAACGGCGTCAACTTCAACTTCCTCGTCTTCAGTCTTCCTGTCCTCCATTCCGTCGACGTAGGAATAGACCGAGGAAATGAACTTCCCCCTGTTCTCCTCCGTCATTCTGAGCCCCGCTGCGGCTCTGTGGCCGCCCCAGTCCTCGAGAAGCGGAGAGAACAGCGACAGGAAATCCTTCGCGTGCCAAAGCCCCGGGCATCTCATCGAGCCGAAGACGATGCCGTCGGAGGACGCGAGGACAATGACGGGAACGCCCTTGTCATTCGAGAGTCTGCTTGCTATCGAGCCCGTGAGGCCGCGCGGAATCGAGGAGTCGTCCACTATGATGAATCTGCCCTTCGTTCTCTCGAAGGAGGAAGAAGCAAGAGGCATGACATTCTCCAGAACCTCCTCCTCGTTCTTCTGTCTCGTGCTGTTGAGGGAGAGAAGCTTCTCCGTCAGGGCCTCTGTCTCTTTGTATGAGGTGGATAAAAGGAGTGCAAGCGCCGTCTCGGGCTCCCCCATCCTTCCGGAGGCATTGAGTACGGGAGTAATCTTATAAGATATGTTCGAAGCCGTGAGAGGCTTTCCGATGAGTCCCTGCTTCGATAAAAGGCACGTAAGCGACTCCGGAGGTCTCTTCTCGAGGATCCTGAGGCCCTTCTTCACGATGAGTCTGTTCTCGTCGGTAAGAGGCATGAGGTCCGCTATCGTCCCTATGGCTTCGAGGGCCTGTATCTCCTCGAACTCCTTCGTGAGCGACGGGAAGGAATATATCGATACGCTTCTGAAGAGAGAAAGGAGCGTCTCGAGCTCCCTCGGGCCGTCGGCGTAGCGTGCGGAGCGCGACTTCAGGGAGAGCTCGAAGAGGCTCTTTCCCCTTGAAGAAGGTATTATTTTCTCCAGTGACGGTCTGAATTCCTCGAGAGATATGTCGACTCCGTTTCCGAAGGCCTTTCTCAAAAGCACGAGTTCCGTGTCCCTGTCGAGAACGACAACCGGGACACCCGAGGAGAGGAACGACAGAAGTGGTGACGAATAGAGGGAGCCCTTCTCCCCGACGAGGAACTCGTCCGAACACCTTCCGGTCTCGACGAGATTCTCGAGTCTCACCGCATCCACCCTCACCGTACCGTTTCCCGGCTGTGCATGAAGAAGAATCACCGATGAGTTGAAGAGAGGAGTCCCGGCAAAGAAGAGCGCCCAGGAGAGTTTTGCGGCAACCGCACAGCCCGCGAGTCCCGAAAACGGATAGCCCGAACCCTCTACCTTGGGGTCGAAGATGGCAAGGGCCGGAGGAAGGGTGTCGGATGCAAGGTGATGATCCAGTACTATTACGTCGACTCCGCTTCTCTCAAGCGTCTTTATCTCCTCGACTGCGCTTATTCCGTTGTCGACGGTGATGAGAAGCGTATAGCCTCCGTCGATTATCTCACGCACGATGTCGTCGCTGAGGCCGTAGCCCTCGTCCCCGTGGGGAAGCCTTGTCGCGACCTTTTCCGCACCGAGCTTCTTCAGCGTCTTGTACATGATCGCCGTACTCGTGATTCCGTCGACATCCCTGTCGCCGTAAATCATAATCTTTTCCTGCTCCTTCCCTTCGGTGGTGTCGAGGGCGTCCTCGATTCTCTCGACGGCCGTGTAGACGTCGTCGACCGTGAAGGGACTGTGCTGGTAGACGATGTCGTCTTCGAGATAGTACCTGACATCCTCCTCCCTTATGCCGCGCCGCGTCATTATCGTGGCGGCAAGGAGGGGGATGGAGAACCTTTCATTGAGCTTTGCTGCTGCTTCCATATCGGGAGTCGTGACTTTTACTTTCATATATCTATGCTTTTCCTTAACTGATGAGACCGGACTCTATCGTCATGAGCCGGGATGGGAATATGTACTCGAGAGAACGTATGAGATAGCGCCTTATCCTCTTCGCCGCGTCGGAGGATATCCCGCAGGCGAGTGCATCCTCGAGTGTGGATTCAGATACCCTTCTGCAGTAGCGCCTCGCATTCGGCGGAAGTATGAGGGTACCAGATAGCGTGTCGCACGAGGAGCATACGGCACTCGAGGAGAGAGTCGAGAAACCGAGAATCTCCTTTTCGTCGTACTTCTTTCCGCACATGGGACATGTCTCCCAGTCGCCGCTGAGGCCCTCGGAAAGAAGAAAATGGGTCAGGAAGAATACGGCAGTCCTGTCCGCATTCTCGTCAGTAATGCTGTCGAGAACCGAGGTGTAGAGCTTATAGATTCCTCCGTCTGCGCTGCGGCTCTTTATGACGAGCTCCGAGAAGAGGCTCACGAGCCCCACCTTCTCTATCGAGTCCTTGACCCATTCGTGTTCGCTGATGATCTGGGTATCCTTGAGGTAGACAACAGAGCCGTTCTTTCTCTCGAGGGAGAAGACTCCCTCCCCGTAGAGAGGTGCGCGGTAGGAGGAGGCTCCCCTGCCGCCTCCGAAGGAAAGGACGTCAATGAGCCCCATGTCGGGGGTGAGGAGCGAGAGGAGTACGTTCCGCTCTCCCCTGTTCTCCCTCTTCACGATGATTCCCAGTGTCTTGAAGTCCCTGTCCATATTCAGAAATATAACACAAAGCGGAGAATCCGTGGAGGAATAACGGAGACTTCATATCAGAATTATCAGCAGCCTTACCCCAGGTATGTCGGCTCCTTAGTCTTGTCGACAGTCTCCTCAACCCAGGAGTCTATCTGTCTCTTCTCCGATGTGAAGTTGAGACCGATGAGATGAATAGTCTTCTCTGTGTTGATGTACTTGTGGTAATAACCGTTGTCATGTATCTGTCTGAGTGCGGCCTCTGCGGATTTGTCGACCTTGATTTCTATGATGTAGACATCCCTCTTCAATGTGAGGACTATGTCACTTCTCCCGAGGAGTGTTCTGTCCTCTGCGGCTACCCGGATACCTCCTATCATGAGGAAGAAGGAGTAGAACATCTCCCGGTAGCCCTTCTCCGCTCTGTCGAGGGTATCGTACTGGTATTTGTTCATGTAGGCATTCATGACACGGACTACTTCGTCTGTCTTTCCGCTTCTCACGGCCCGGGCTGCCTGGATTGCGTAGATCGACACATCGAATCCTGTGAACAGATGGACGAGATTCTCCGTGAATGTCTTTCTTACCTCCGTATTCGGGAATGTCAGAGTAATGCTGTCGCAGTCACCGTCCTTTATCGTCAGATAACCCGTGAAGTAAATCAGCGCCAGCACCTGACTGTCATCAAGCTGCCTGTCCCTCAGATAACCGTAGTCAAAGGTGTCGATTGCGTTGATGCTGATTACGACATCGTCTGTCATTATCCTTTCGAGTCTGTAGTCCCTTGCAAGGCTGACGGCCAGCTCGCTCGCTCCCGTATTCACCCAGTAGGAACAGAAGCGGCATTTATTATTGAAGAAAGTACCGATTGAGACGGGGTTGTAAACCCTCTCTCTCGAGTATGGAGAGAAAAGGTAGCCGTCATAGTAGTCCCGGACTGCCTCGAGGAACTCCGCTCGTGTCTCATACTCCCTGTCTTCTCTCGCAAGGTATGCATCTATGTAATCGGCGAAATATGTCTCCAGCTCCTCCTGCGTGTAGCCGAAGGCTGCAGCGTAGTCATCATTCATGGAGAGGTCCGTGAGATTGTTCATCTTCGAGAAGATGGACATGTTCGAGAACTTCGTGATTCCCGTGACGAAGAAGAACCTCACCCTGTCGTCATTGTTCTTGATGACGGTGTAGAACATGCTGAGCGTGTTCCTGATTCTGTCGGCCTTTTCTTTGTCCATGTATGAATCGATTATTGGGGAATCATATTCGTCGACGATGATGGCTGTTTTCTTTCCTGCTTCTTTCAGAACAGCTTTCAGCATTGTGGAAGGCTCACCCTTTGTGACAGTCAATCCGTTCCTTTCAGCTTCATCGGTTATCGCAATCTGAAAATCATTGAGGAAAGCTTCATAACTGGTGGTATTGTAATCTGCGAAATTCAGGTGAATGACAGGAAACTTCTCGAAGGAGTAGTCTGTACTGTCTATATAGAGTCCTTTGAAGAGCTCTCTCTTTCCTTCAAAGAGAGCACGGAGCGTTGCGCACATCAGGCTCTTGCCGTAGCGGCGCGGACGTGAGATGAAGTAATAATTCTTGAGCTCACTCCTGACAAGAGAGTAAACATACTTCGTCTTGTCTACGTAGATGTAATCGCCTTTTGCCCTTATGTCTTCAAATGAACGTACGCTTACGGTTATTTCCTTCATGCTCACATTCTACTGTACAATCCCCGTTTCTCCAA
>CAVFVX010000055.1:0-14869 GCA_963626075.1 Acutalibacteraceae bacterium | reverse complement strand
TTTCTTCCCGCAGTCTCTTTTCTGTTATATACTGAGGGGAGAGAGCAGGCAGAGTTATGTTGAATCATGTCAATCTGATGGCGGCCTTGACCGCGGATTATCTTAACGTTTACGTGCTGCGTCCGGGAGAGGACAGTGCGGACATCATAAAGCTCAAGGGCTATGTGACTGAGGGAATCACCGACAAGCCACAGGGCTTCAGATATTCCAGTCTCCTCCGTACCTATGCCGAGGAGCGTGTATATCCTCCGGACAGGGAGTACTTTCTCTCGATGCTCTCGGTTTCCTCTCTGATTGCCACATTCTCCGACGGCCGCGACAGTCTCGAATGCGACTACCGCATCACGGAGGACGGCGCAATCCATCACTACACGGCGCATTACAGCCGTATTTCGAAGCCGGAAGAGGAATTATGCCTTGTCGTCGCGTTCCGCAACATCGATTCGATTGTCAGCGTAGGACGCCAGCAGCGCACGGCGGGACTCTACAGTGCCTACAGCGCGCTCTCAAGCATCTTCTACTCCCTCCACAGGGTGGATGTCATCAACAACACCTATGACACCATCAAGACCATGCCGTCTATCGAGAGTGTTCCCGTTCCGGCCGGGAACGAATATGACGCTTCAATCGTTCCCATCATGCGCGCCCTTTCGTCCTCGTGGAGCTTCGAGGATGTACTGAACTTCGTCGACAGGAGCACTCTCGAGAAGCGGTTGAAGGACAGAAACCACATCACACGTGATTTCAACTCCTATGCCGCGGAGACGTGCAGGCTTCACTTCTTCAAGGAGGACGAGGACGAGAACGGAAGACTCTGGCATGTCATCTTCGGCGTCGAGAAGATGGATGAGGAGAAAGCCCAGGCTCTCATCAACGTTCTCGCGAGAGATTATCAGAACCTGTTCCTGCTCAGTGTCGATGACGGATCGGCCCGCGTTCTCAAGATGACGGGATCCCTGGCCGGCATTGACGAAAAGGGGAGAGAGAAGTTCCTTTATGAGAGACTCTGCAGGAATTACATCGATTCCGTCGTCCATCCCGATGACCGCGAAATGCTTGAAAAGGACATCTCCATCGAACACATCAGAGAGGTCTTCCGTGAAAAGGATGAATTCAGCGGCAGCTACCGCGTCGTAGCGGACGGCATTGTCCATCATTACCGCTATACCTACTTCAGACTGGGAGACCACAAGTCCGTCGTCGCGGGATACAGGAACATCGACGACATCATACAGCGCCACCAGGAAGAGGAGAGGCTGAAGAGGGAGAAGGAAGAAGAGCACCAGAGGGAGAGGGAGGAGCAGCTTGCAATCTTCGATACTCTCGCCCATAACTTCAAGAACGTCTATCTCGTGGATATCGACTCCGCCACGGCGAAGGTCCTCAAACTCGAGGATGATTACACCGACCACAGGCTCGACGGCATGATGGATAAGGAGTTCCCGTACGAGCCGTTCCTCAATGCATGGATAAACGAGGCCGTGCACCCCGGCGACAGGAAGATGCTGAGTGAGGCTCTGAGTGTGAAACACCTCAGAGAAGTCTTCAGAACGGAGAACGAATACATCGGCAACTACCGCATGCTTATAAACGGTGAGACTGTTCATTATCAGTTCAGCGTGAACCTCATGAAGGACGGCAGGCATCTCATTGCGGGATTCCAGAACGTCGATGCGATAATCCGCTCGCACCTCGAGGAAGAGAGACAGAGACAGGAGAAGGAGAGAGCCTATCAGACACAGCTCAGGGAGCAGCTTGTCGTCTTCGACACTCTTACACGCAACTTCAGGAACGTATACCTTGCCGACCTCGAAACGGAGACGGTGAAGGTCCTCAAGCTCAGCGAGGGCTACGATAAGCTCCTCGAAGTCGGAAACAAGCGCGAATTCCCATTCGATGCCGTCAGAAAACACTGGATAGACACCGTTGTCTGTCCCGAGGACAGAGAGGAAGTGAGACGTGTATTCTCAACCGGGAACGTCAAGAAACTCCTCGCTTCCCAGGGCAGCTTCAGCGGTAACTACCGCTCGATAATCGATGGAAAGCTTCATCACTTCCAGTACAGCATGAGCCGTGTCGACATGCCGGGAATCAAGGCCGTGCTGGGCTACCAGAATGTGGACGACATCGTCGAGGAACACCTGAGGGAGGAAAGGAAGAAGCGGGAGCTTGAGGAAGCTCATCTCAAGGATGAGAGAGAGCACGCCGAAGTCATTTCAGCCGTCTCCGCAATATATTCCACAATCTTCAGGGCAGAGATAGACACCCATCACTACGAAGTGCTTACGAGTACCCGGGAAATGGGTACTGTTGCAGAAACGAGCGGCAACTTCGATGACGTGAAGGAACAGATACTTTCGGTCTTCATGGCCGAGGAAATGAAGGATCAGATGCGTGACTATCTTGATCTCGATACACTCTCCGGGAGGCTGAAGGATGTCGATACCATCTCGACGGAGTACAAGAACCGGAAGGGTAAGTGGTACGAGTCGCGCTTCATCGTGAAGAGAAGGGACGACGAAGGAGTGGCGAAGGAAGTTCTCTACGTCGCCCGCGAAATAACGAACGAGAAGATAAGGGAGTTCGAGCAGCAGGAGAGGCTGAGTGAGGCTCTCTCCGCAGCGCAGCAGGCGAACAGGGCGAAGTCCACGTTCCTCAACAGCATGTCACACGACATCCGCACGCCTATGAACGCCATAATCGGCTTCACGGCACTTGCGCAGACGCACATGGACAACAGAGAGCAGGTACAGGATTACCTGGCGAAGATCAGCACTTCGAGCACGCACCTTTTAAGTCTCATCAACGACATTCTCGACATGAGCCGCATCGAGAGCGGAACTGTCAAACTCGACGAGAAGCCGGTACACATTCCCGATCTTCTCCATGACCTCAGGACCATGATACAGGGTCTTGTGAACGCGAAGAACCTCAATCTCTTCATCGACACGCAGGATGTTATACACGAGGACGTGATTACGGACAGACTGAGACTCAACCAGGTTCTCATCAACATCGTCGGCAACGCCATCAAGTACACGCAGCCCGGCGGCGACATCATGATACGTCTCATCGAGAGACCCTGCTCGATAAAGAACTGCACGACCTACGAGTTCTCGGTGAAGGACAACGGAATCGGAATGTCGAAGGACTTCCTCGAACACATATTCGAGTCCTTCTCGAGAGAGCGCAGCTCCACGGTGACGGGTATACAGGGAACGGGACTCGGGATGGCAATCACGAAGAACATCGTGGACATGATGGGGGGAACCATCACAGCCGAGAGCGAGGAGGGTAAAGGCTCTCTCTTCCGTGTTACGCTGAATCTGAAGACGGCGGACGAAAGGGTGGAGTATAAGCTCATACCGGCTCTCACAGGTGCGAGAGCGCTCGTTGTCGACGACGACATCAACACCTGCAGAAGCGTAAGCCGGATGCTGAGGGACATCGAGATGCGCCCCGACTGGACGCTCTCCGGGCGCGAAGCTGTGGTGAGAGCGCAGGATGCAACGGAGATGAAGGACGAATACAGGGCCTACATCATCGACTACCTCATGCCCGACATGAACGGAATCGAAACCGTTAGACAGATAAGACGTGTAATCAGCGAAGACGTACCGATCATCGTCCTCACGGCATACGACTGGACGGATATCGAGAAGGAGGCGAGGGAGGCCGGCGTTACGGCCTTTGTCTCGAAGCCTCTCTTCATGAGCGAGCTCAGAAGCGTACTGACAACAAGGGAGGAGACGGTGAAGGAGGAGCCTCCTGCACCTCAGCACCGTGATTACACCTCGATACATGCCCTTCTTGTCGAAGACAACGAACTCAACAGGGAGATTGCAACGGCACTCCTCGAGAGCCTCGGCATGAAGGTGGACTCCGCTTCCGACGGCATGGAGGCTGTGGACATAATGTACCGCTCTGCCGAAGACGAATACGATATCATCTTCATGGACATCCAGATGCCCAAGATGGACGGCTACACCGCAACTCATGAGATACGAACCCTCGCAAACAACAGAAAGGCGAATATCCCGATTGTTGCAATGACGGCGAATGCCTTCGAGGAGGACAGGAAGAAATCCCTCGAAGCCGGAATGAACGGTCACATCGCAAAGCCTGTCAGCATAGAGGAAATCGAGAAGATACTCGACGGTCTGTTTGCCGGGGAGAATGCATAAGGGGATTGTAATATTCCAGACGCGACTGGAAAATCAGAGAGTCTGTCGGATTATCTCGGCAGGCTCTTTGTTTTCGTTATTCAAACTGACTCCGGGTGTTGCGAAGGCTTTTCCGCACCTGGATCTACGTTCTGTACTGCTTTCTTCTTTCACGTTTGAGAAAGATGAAAGAAGAGAAAGAAGCGAAAGAAGTAGCCGTGAGCATCCGGGAATCCAGGAACGGAGAACTTTCTTTTCATCCAGGCAACGATGCGCCTCCTGTATTCTGCATACCTGCGGAAAAGTGCGTGAACTCTGTGAAAACAGAAGTTAACGATACACAAAAAGTATTTTATGCAAAAAGTGATGCGATAACTTCAGTTTCTCCGGACTATCTGGTATAATGATGCAGGAGAGAATTCTGCTATGCTGTTCAAAAGAGAGAAGTATCTGAAGAAGATAAGGCCGTTCTATTCATCTGATGACATCATCAAGGTAATCACGGGGGTAAGGCGCTGCGGAAAGTCCAGCCTTATGCAGATGATTGCCGACGAGCTGCGTCAGAACGGGGTAAAGGATGATGACATCATCTATCTTGACCTTGATGAGAGGAAGAACCGGAAGATAAAGACTCCCGATCAGCTTGAAGCTCTTATCGAATCAGAGAGACTGGATGACGGACACAAGTATCTCTTCATCGACGAAGTTCAGAATGTCGAGGGCTTCGAGGAAGTAATAAACGGTTACCGTACGGACGGAGGCTTCTCGATTTTCATCACAGGTTCGAACTCATATCTTCTGAGCGGGGAACTGGTGACAAAACTGACGGGACGGTATCTGGAGTTTGAAATGTTCACACTCAGCTTCGAGGAGTATGAGCAGATGAAGAGGTTCTACGGCAGGGATGTGAATCCAAACCTGAGCGTTGAACTCAATCGGTATGTCCTTGAGGGAGGATTTCCGAGGACGATTGAGATAGATGATATTGCCGCAAAGAGAACCTATGTCACCGGGGTTGTAAATGAAATCTTCGAAAAGGATATCAAGAGAAGGGTGAAGATCAGGGACGAAGCGGCTTTCGAGACTGTCAGAAATTTCGTCATCAACAACTTCGGCTCCACCATGAGCGTGAAGAGCATTACCGAAGCGCTTCAGAAGAACGGAATGACCATTACAAGGGCTACGGTTACCAGATACATATCAGCTCTCGTTGATGCCAAGATACTCTACGAGTGCAGCAGGTTCGACCTGAAGTCGAAGAGAGCGCTCTCCGGAGAAAAGAAGTACTATCTCTCCGATCTGAGTTTCTATTTTTCACAGAATACCGACAACAGGATCAATTTCGGCCCTGTTCTGGAGAACATGGTTTACGTATATTCCCGCAGTCTCGATTATTCCGTCTCCGTCGGAAGGATAGGAAAGTTCGAATGTGATTTCATCCTCAGAAACCCCGAAAGCGACTATTCCTATGTGCAGGTTGCGTACACGATTCTGGAGAGCACGGAAACTGAAGACCGCGAGTACCGTCCGCTTGAGAGCATAAGGGATAATTATCCGAAGTACGTGGTGACAACTGATTATATGCTTCAGAAGCGAAACGGCATCCGCCATGTCAATCTGATGGATTTCATGGTCAGCGAGTCAAGATTCTGATATTTTACGGGAGGTTCCAGTCTCTCCACGCCGAGAACGGGTATTCCTCTGCCGCCTTTTCTATCATTTCATCCGTAATCACACGGGGAACCGGAGAGGCCTTGAAGGGAAGGGCGAAGGTTTTCACTGCATTCTCACTGAAGAGTGAATTGAGTCTTTCTTCCGTCATTCCCTCCGCTCGGAGGAATCTTATGAGTCTCAGCATTCCCTCTGTTCCGGGGATACCGGATGCTCCCTTCAGCTTGTCTTCGAGCGTATGCGGGGCGTGGTCGCTTTCAGCCCAGTCGACTGTGCCGTCGAAAAGGCCGTCGAGTATTGCGTCCCTGTTACGGCTGTCCCTGAGGGGAGGATTCATCTTCGTGAAGATTCCTTCGTTCTTCGCTGTAAGAAGAGAGTGATGAGGGGTGGCGCCGCAGGTGATGCGTATCTCATTGTCCTTCTTGGCCTCTGAGACAAGTTCGAGTGCGCCTTCAGTTGAAATATGGGCGATGTGGAGGTTTCCCCTGAAGCCCGCCTTTACGGCTGATTCTATCTGGTCCGACACACTTGCGGTCTCCGATTCGGGACACCTTATTCTCGAGTGGAGTGTTTCGTTGCGGTTGAAGAGGCTCTCCTTTTCACAGTGGACTGCGAGAACTCCCTCATAGCCGAGAGAGGAGAGAAGATAGTAGATTCTCTCCTGGCTCTTCTTCTCCACGATTCCCATGTTACCAGTCGACTGCGAGGCAAAGAGCTTGAGACCGCAGACGGAGGGAAAGAGCTCTCCCTGGAGCTCTGTCATCTCTCTTATCTCGTTCTCGTCTTCCGTGAGGCCCAGGTATACGGAGTAGTGGATGTCGTCAGTACTGAATTCCTTCCTCAGTGTCTCCACAGCCTTCTTTCCTTCTTCGAGACGCTTCATTACGGTTTCCCGGTTTGTGAGGGGAGGATTCGTGTTCGGCATGTCGAGGAGAATGTTGAAGCCTGCGATATACGCAGTCCTGAGGCCGTGGAGAATAGTCTCCTTATCCTTCTGGTTGAAGTCCCTGAGATGGACGTGGGGGTCGATCACAGCACATTCTCCTTCTCGAGGAAGGTGAGAGTGAAGAAGGTTCCCCACTGGCAGGAGAGCCTCGAACCGCAGACGCATTCGCCGCAGAGTCCGACACCGCACATGGTGTTCTTCTCCATGCTGAGGAGAATCATTTCAGTTGAGATTCCCCTGCTCTTCAGAATTCCGGCTGCGTTCTTCATGAAGACTGTCGGTCCTACAAGGTAGAATGCGATATCTGATATCTTCGTGCCGTCATCGGTGAGTCTTCTGATTTCGCCCTCGAGAGAGTCGAGTACGCGCCCGGGCTTTCCGTCGTCGGAGACACACCTGTATACGCCTTTCTTTCCGAGTGTACCCTCGAGTATTCCCCTGTTGCCGCTGACGCTTGTTCCGACGAGGAAGGACATTTCCGTTCCTTTCTTTTCGAGCATTTCGGAGAGCGGGGCTGCCACCGCTTCGCCTGTTCCGCCGAGTATGAGGAGGGCCTTCCGGCTTTCAGGAAGCTCCACCTCTCCTCCGTAGGGGCCGCGTATAAAGATGGTGTCACCTGCCTTCAGGGTTTCAAAAAGAGCTGAGGTGAAGATTCCTCTCTTCTTGATTATGAATGTAAGAGGCTTCGTGAGGGCGAGAGAGAAAGGTTTTTCTCCGACTCCCGGGAGCCACAGAAATACGAATTCACCCGCCTTGAAGTTGTCGACCTGTCCGCTGAGCGTAAGAAGCATCGTGTCAGGAGAGTGCAGTGTGATATCGAGAACGGTGTGGGGAGTGTACTCCATCGCCTTATGGTTTCTGAGAAGAGTTCTTGATGTTACCTCTGCTGTCTTACCCGAGAGTATTATGTCGCTCTCCCTCTTTATGCGTTCAAGGTATTCCTTCCACTGTTTCTGATTCACTCTTCCGAGTGCCGAGCCGATTCCGACAGCGTCTGCACCGGCTTCGATGAGGGAAGAGGCTCTCTCACCGTCGCTGACACCGCCCATTGCGATGAGGGGGATGTCTTCTCCGACAGCTTTCCTTATTTCCTTTACGGCATTGAGGGCTGTGGGGAAGACTCCGTCTCCGCTCTGTCCTCCCTTTCCGCCGAGGGTGTTGTTGAGAATCGGTTTTCCGCTGTGGCTTTCTATGTGCTCAACGGGACCGACGGTGTTGATTGCGACTATTCCGTCGGCGCCACTGTCGACGACAGCCTTCGCAATAGCCCCTATATCTTCGACATTGGGGGTGAGCTTTATAAAGAGAAGGCAGTTTCTGTCCCTTGTCTCTTCATTTATTCTCTTCGTATATGCCGCCGCTATGTTGATGTCGCTTCCGATGGATGCTCCGAAGCCCTTCTTCGCATGGGGACATGAGAAGTTGAGCTCGACCGAGTCCGCGTAAGGTCCGAAGGCTTTTACGAGTGTTATGAAGTCCTCTTCGTTGTCCGCGGAGAGCGAGATGTTGAGCCACTTTCCCAGACCTTCCTTTCTTAACTGGATTATCTCGGGAAGAACCGTCTCCATTCCGGGATTCCTCAGTCCGACGCTGTTACCCCAGGTTCCGAGTTCGTCCTCGCAGATGACGGGTTCCCTGTTGCCGCTGTTGGGTCTCACCTGGAAGGATTTCGTCGTTATGATGTCGACGGGCATTTCCCCGTCGAAGAGACGGATGAGGGAGGGCTTGGTCGTTGCGACGCCGCTCACTGTTGAGAGATACGTCTTTCTGTCTCTGTGGGAGAAGGGGAAGCTTTTCTTCAAAGTGCACACTCCCCGAGGAATTTCTCTATCGCTTTTATGCATACATCCTTCCACTCCGGGGGTGCAGACTCCTTCTTCTTCGCCCAGGGATGAGTGAGAGCCGAGGAGGAGTTGATTCGGGAGAGAGCCCTGTTGTAACCCGTCTCATTCATGATGCTGATTACGTCTTCCGCGCTTCCGCCCTGGCTTCCGACTCCGGGGATAAGGAGGGGTATGGAGTGGGGGGCGAAGAGAGCGGAGATGTCTCTGAATTCGGTGAGGTTCGTCGCACCCACTACCGCTCCGATTCCTTCCGAGTACTCCCTGTTCCACGAGAGAATTGTCTCTGCAACTGTCATATAGAGGGGCCTGCCGTCCTTCATCAACCTGTTCTGGAGGTCCTTTCCGCCGGGGTTGCTTGTGCGGTTGAGTATGTAGATACCCTTCTCGGGGAAATTAATCACGAAGGGATTGATCGAATCGTGTCCCATGTACGGAGATACCGTTACACAGTCGGCCCCCCAGCACTCGAATGCTTCGTAGGCGTAGTTGAGGGAGCTCGATGCGATGTCGCCGCGTTTTGCGTCAAGAATGAACACGGAGCCTTCCGGGAGGGCCTTTATGATTGTTGCAAGCGCCTTCGAGCCGTCGTAGTTACCTTCCATCGGTCTGTCGAGGCGCGCGAAGTACCCGATATTCGGCTTGAACGCAGCGGGGCGGAGATTTCTCTTGTCCATCTCCTCGAAGAGGGCGATGTAGTATTCGTCGACTTTCATTCCATCCGGGAGAGCGGAGAAGTTCGGGTCGATTCCCATGCAGGCGCAGTTACCGGTCTTTTCTGCAGTAGAAAGCAGGAGTTCTCTGTAATTCATCACTTCTCCTCCCTTTTAAAACCGTGCTTCTCTCCCCACTCAAAGGGAGAAGCGGACCATTCGAGAAGGACACTTTCGTCCTCCTTTTTGACGTAGCCTCTTTCGAGTGCGATGGATATTACATAGCTGTAGTCGAGAATCGTCTTCGCTTCGCACTTCGGAGAGAGTTCTGCAAATGCCTTTCTGCTCTCGTCGAAGCCGTAGGAGAAGATTGCAAGGCAGTAGGGTACGTTTCCGCCTGCCTCCCTGATGGCATTTACTGCCGCTATTGAGGAGCCTCCGGTACTGATGAGGTCTTCAATCAGTACGACCTTCTGTCCCTCGTAGTTTCCCTTTCTTCCGAGTCCTTCGATCTTGTTTTTGAGGCCGTGGTCCTTGTTGGATGAACGGACGTAGGAAAGGGGCTTATGGAGCCTGTCTGCAAGCGTCGTTGCGTGCGGGATTCCAGCCGTGCTCGTTCCGCTGATGTTGTCCGGGTCGTAGGAGAGGGAGGAGAGGATCTCCTCGAAGGCCGAAGCAATGAGAGTGCGGGCCTCACTCGACGCCAGAAGCGTTCTGTTGTCGTTGTATATAGGCATATAGTAGCCGCTTGCCCAGCAGAACGGGGTCTTCGGCTGGAGTCTGATGGCGCCCATGTCGAGTGCGATGTCTGCAATCCTTCTGGAGTATGATGTCGTTTCCATTTTTCTTCTCCCTTATCAGTGTCTGAATATTTCCTTGAAGCTGTGTGCGCGGCCGCAGTAGGCACAGCTGTACTTTCCGTCCGTCGTCCTGTAGAACATCGCGCCCACGTGCTCGGACTGCGTGTCGTTAGAGATGCAGGCCTCGTTCGTGCACATGAGGTCGTCGAAGTTGTAGATTCTCGGGGGCATCTCGGTGCGTATCTTCTTCACGACCTTTCCGTCCTCGATTATGTTGAGCGTGCAGCCCGGTGCGACGGTTGCAAGTCTCTTTATCTGCTTGTGGTCGAGGTCGAAGAAGCCGGGGCGGAAGATTATTCCCTTATAGAGCCCGCTCTTACCCTGGCTTACCCATTCGCCGCCCTTGAGCCCGTCCAGGTTCATGACACGGCGGATGAGAATCATGTGGCGTCTGATTTCCTCGGGCTTTTCTCCCTTGAGGATGTGGTCGATGACGATTCCGTTCCTGATCGGGTTGACGCCTTCGCTTATCTCCCTCTTTCTGTTGTTTTCCGGTTCGACGGAGTGAATCCACTCGTAGTCCTGGACTTCCTTCTTCTCCACGCTCTTTTCTTCCGGTACGAAGTCGTCTCCGAGCTTTCCCGATACGAGCCCCAGGAGCACTATACGTGTGTACATTCCGTTGATGGACTGTCTTTCCCAGCCGTTGAGCGGAGTCTTGTCGAGGAATGTCGGAATCGTGGGGTGTTCCTTGTGCCTGGGGAGGGGATGATAGAACTTTGTTCCTTCCTTAATCAGGGGCATGAATTCCTCTTTAAAGGTGATTGCACCCCTGAGCTCCTCCTGCCTCTGTAGTATCTTCTCTCCCATTCTCTCGAGCTGGGGGCGTGTGAAGTACCACTTGTCGGCTACGTCGTCATTCTTCCTGAGGTATTCCTCGATTGACTTGAATGTTCTTACTTCGAAGCCGTTGTCCTTCATCTTCGTGACGTAGCTCTCCGGCATTGCGAGCTCGTCGGGGGCGATGAGGTCGACCTTGACCCTGTCCCAGAGCTTGAGGCCGTCTGCCTTGCTGTGGACGGTGCGTCCGTGGTAGAGGTCGCCCACCAGTGCGATGTGGAGATATGAGGTGTCCCAGCTGTTGTCCTCGAGGAAGGTGTATTCGTCCAGCAGCTCCTGCGTCGGATGCTCGTGCTTGCCGTCTCCCGCGTTGATGAAGACGGGAGTGTACCCGAGGTCGTTGCGGAGTGCGAACTCACCGCATTCCTGTCTCAGGTAAGCGCAGACGCCCTCGACGCGCGAGCGGATGATGAATATGCGGTTGTTGTAGCCGCAGAGGGTGTTGAAGGTGTCTGCATAGCTCTCGCCCTTGTTGAAGGACGAGCTTTCGGTGCTCATGACCGTGGACTTTGCGTGATGGAACGATATTGCGTTACGAAAGCTTTCCTTCGTTCTTGTGCTGTCCTCGAGGAATACTTCATAAATTCCGTAGTCGGGGTCGTTGATGCGGAAGCTGTCGACCAGGGCTGTGTCGTTCTCCTTCACGGCCTTCTTGAGCTTCCTCACGAGCGAGAAGAGGTAGAGTCTCTCCTCCTTCGAGAAGTCATCGATTACACAGAGCGAGCGTCCTGAGAAGTTGTTCATCTTTCTTTTCTCCTATGCAAAAAAAATACCGGTAACAATACCGGTATCGTAAGACTGTATGTTGATATGTGAAAATCTTCCAACTTTCTTCTTCATTTGTGAGGAATGTATCACATGAGGGGAGGAAAGCTCAAGAGCCGGAGAGCGGAAATCTGCATCAAAAAAAAGGTCCTCCTACCGCAGCGACAGCTTTGGTACGGAGGTTCCGCTTAACGGGAATATTATTGTGCATTTTCTCCGGCGGTGCAAGATGGAAAGAAGAGTTTTTCATAATCGTTAAAATTATATTTTTATCAATTGACGATAAGAGGCCAAAAGTGTATATCTCTATGAGGAAATTAAACCGGTCCGGAAGGACACAAGGAGATAAACATGAAAAAGCTCGTAGCAGTATTATTACTCTCTACACTTGTTCTCTTCTCTGCATTCTGCAATGGAGATCAGGAAACAGCAACTACAACAACTACAACTACCACTACAGTTACAGCAGCTCCCGCAGCTGCAGCAGCTGAGAAGGCATACAAGCTCGGCATGGGCGTCGCATACAGCGACAACCACACAGACGAGCAGGCAGCTTATGACTGCGTAGTCGCAGTCGTCGTCACAGACGCAGACGGAAAGATCGTCGAGTGCAGAATCGATGACGCCCAGAACAAGATGAACACGGATGCAATCGACAGCGAGAAGACATTCAAGAGCAAGAAGGAACTCAAGTTTGACTATAACATGGTCAAGTATTCCGAAGCAAAGTATGAATGGTTCGAGCAGGTCGCAGCATTCGAGAACTACGTTGTCGGCATGACAGCTGACGAAGTCGCGGCAATCGAGACAAGAGTCAGAGGCGAGAACGAAGCTCATCCCGGCTATGTCGTTGCAGCTGACGAGACACTCTTCGCCTCCTGCTCCATCCAGATTACGGAATTCAAGAATGCAGTCGTAAAGGCATGCAAGGATGACAAGGCTCAGGAATTCACAGCTGAGGAAGGTTCCTTCACACTCGGCCTCAAGCTCGACAGCACAGCAGAGGAGACAACAGCTCCGACAGAAGATGCCGACGGCACAATCAAGATGTACTCCTCCTTCGGCGCTGCAGTAGTAGGCAAGGATGGAAAGATTCTCGCATGTCTCACGGATGCAATCCAGCCGACATTCACAGTCGACTCCGACCTCGAGATCACAGCTTCCTCCTTCAAGGGAACAAAGAAGGAACTCGAGTATGACTACAACATGGTCAAGTATTCCGAAGCTACAAACGAGTGGTTCCAGCAGGCCATGGCTTTCGAGGACTACTGTGAAGGAAAGACAGCTGACGAAGTTGCATCTCTCCCGACAAGAGTCAGAACAGAAGCTGAAGCTCATCCGGGCTATGTCGTAACGGCAGACGAGACACTCTTCGCTTCCTGCTCTATCCAGATTACTGAATTCAAGGCAGTCATCAGCGAAGCTGCAAAGAATGCTGACTGAGTTTAAACACTCGAAAGTAAGGCCGGGGGGAATCATTCTCCTCGGCTTGATTTTATTGCTGCTCTGCCTTTCCTGCACGAAGAAGACGGAAGAAGCTGCTTCTTCCTCCGCGTCGTCTTCCGTCAAGCCGCAGGGCAGAGCGTACTTCGACCTCTTCGATACTGTCTCCTACATATATTCCTATAAGGGGGACACGGAAGAGGTATTTCTCTCCAACGCCGATGCGGCGTATTCCGTACTCCTTTATTACCATCAGCTCTTCGACATCTATCACGAGTACGAGGGTGTGAACAACCTCTGTACGATAAACTCCAATCCTCTTGTGGAAATCGAGGTGGATGAGGCTCTCATCACATTCCTCCTCTATGCGAGGGATATGTACTACACGACGAACGGTGAAATGGACGTGATGATGGGCTCGGTGCTTTCGCTCTGGCACGACGCCAGGTACAGCGAGACACCGTACCTTCCGTCCGATGAGAGCCTCGAGGAGGCCTCAAAGTACATCGGATGGGATTACCTCGAGATAAACGAGGAGAAGAGAACGGTGAAGCTTCTCTCCGACAGGGCCACGATTGACGTCGGAGCACTCGGAAAGGGCTATGCAACCGAGAGGGCGGCGGAAGTGCTGGAGGAGAGGAGAGCGACGAGCTATGTGCTCTCCATCGGCGGCAACATCAGGATAATCGGCACCAAACCCGACGGTTCGGGGTGGCGCACGGGCGTCAGAGACCCGGAGAATCCCGATACGGATTTCGTGATCATGCTGAGCCTCGCAGACACAAGCTGCGTTACATCCGGCAGCTACGAGCGCTACTTCACTGTCGACGGCGTCAGGTACTCCCATATAATAGATAAGGATACGCTCTATCCCGCGACTCTGTTCTCGTCAGTCACAATCGTGACGAAGGACAGCGGACTCGCGGACGCTCTCTCGACTGCGCTCTTCACGATGGAATATGAAGAGGGTTTCGAGCTTGCCTCCTCCCTCGGCATCGACGTCGTGTGGGTATTCACCGACGGAAGTGTGAAATACACGGACGGAATAGAAGCTCTCATAGTACAATAGAGACTTGATGGATTCATCTTTGTCGGATAGGCTTGAACAGTGGACATAAGGAAAACGGCAAAGGCGGTGATTCCGCTCATCATATTCATAATAATCGCTTCCTTCCTTCTCAAGAGGTTTCTTCCCACCGAGAGCGGAGACAGTGTGAAGGTTTCTGTCGGAAGTGATGTCGTTGCCGAATATCCTCTTGCGGAGGACGGACTCTACACGCTCAACGGCGGCACGAACGTACTCAGAATCGAGAACGGAAAGGCGAAGATGGAATCGGCAGAGTGTCCCGACGGAATCTGCATAAAGCAGGGGTGGGTGTACAGAAACGGGGAATGCATCACATGCCTGCCGAACAAGCTGATTGTCGAAGTCGTGAAGGCTGACGACAGCGCCGATCTGGTGATTTAGCATGGAAACAAGAAGAATAACGAGAACGGGAATGCTCACGGCGCTGGCGCTGCTGCTGTCGTATGTGGAGATGCTCCTCCCGTCATTCATTCCCGTTCCCGGAATAAAGCTGGGACTCGCGAACACTGCGGTCGTCTTCGCACTCTGTACGCTGCCCTTGTCCGATGTCTTCTTCATTTCCGTTCTCAGGGTGTTCATATCTTCATTGTTGTTCGGAAA
>CAVFVX010000054.1:9265-15014 GCA_963626075.1 Acutalibacteraceae bacterium | reverse complement strand
GTACATATACCATGAGTGAACCCTCCAATGAGGATTACGGCTTATGCTATTCCGATGAGAGTGCCGTTAACTCTCGAGGAAATGGAGACAGATACCCGTAAGGTCCGCGTCTCCAGTGGTAATGTGTCCCACGCTCATGTCAATCGGGGGTTTAACGCCCCAGAGCCGCAGAGCGTCAGGCTGGAACGATACCCGACGGTGCCTAATTTCCCCGATGACGTAGCACTACAGAGTGCTTGAGCTGTTCAACCCCGGCGGTTACTGACGGATGGGGCCGTCAGGCCGTCATATACCCCGGGGCTTGCCCCGTGAGATGGTTGATATCTTATTCTCCTTTTACACCCAGGCACGGGAAGATGTTCTTCAGTGCGGGATAGAGCTTCGAGAATGAAGAATATCTTTCATTATACCTTTCAACAAGCTCCCTCTCGGGAAGAATTCTCTCCCTTATGCCGACTATCCTCTCCGAGGCTTCGTCAACAGAGGAGTATTCTCCGCATCCGACCATACCCAGCATCGCGCCTCCCATTCCCGGTCCCTCGACGGAGGCGGGTATGTCGAGTTCGACATCGAGTACGGAAGAAAGGATCCTGAGCCAGAGTCTGCTCTTCGAACCACCACCGGAGACCGTGCTCCTCTTAATGTCGAGTCCCATACTCCGTGCAATCTCGAAGGAATCACGGAGAGCGAATGCAACGCCCTCGAGCACCGCCTGGACCATATCGGAGCGTGTTGTGTCCATGCTCATGCCGATGAAGGCCGAGCGGGCTGATGTATCGTTGAGAGGGCTTCTCTCTCCCATGAGGTATGGAAGGAAGAAGACGCTGTTGCGGCCGAGTTTCCCGTCCGTTATGTTCTTCTGAAGCTCTGCATAATCACCGGAATTCAGAATCTCCTCACAGAACCATTTGTTGCATGAAGCGGCACTGAGCATGCATGCCATTAAATGCCACCTTCCGTCTGCGTGGCAGAAGGAGTGAAGTGCGTTGGCACCGTCCACATGGTAGGATGAAGAGGAGATGAATATGGTGCCGCTGGTACCGAGAGATATGTTGCATCTGCCTTCTCCGACGGTTCCCGTTCCCACTGCCGCCGCAGCGTTGTCTCCGGCCCCTGCAACCACCGTCACAGAGTTAGTCAGTCCGACTGACTTAGCTATGTCTTTCTTTATAAATCCAATCGGCGCAAAGCTTTCGTAGAGCTTCGGAAGCTGTTCCTCCCGTATGCCGCAGATATCTGTCATCTCCCGGCTCCAGCGTCTGTTCTTCACGTCTAAAAGGAGCATTCCCGAGGCATCGGAATAATCCGTTGCATGGACTCCGGTGAGTATGTAGTTGATGTAGTCCTTGGGGAGCATGATCTTCCGGATGCGGTCGAAGTTCTCCTTCTCGTGCTTTCTCATCCAGAGGAGCTTGGGAGCCGTAAAGCCCGCGAATGCGATATTCCCCGTATACCCGGAGAGTCTGTTCTTACCGATTACGGAATTCAGGTACTCCGTCTCCTCCTCTGTCCTTCCGTCGTTCCAGAGAATGGCGGGACGTATGACCTCATCGTTTTCGTCAAGGACGACGAGGCCGTGCATCTGGCCTCCCGTTCCGATTCCTCTTATCCCGGAGCTGTCGACGCCGGAAGTGAGCTCCCTTATTCCGTCGAGTACGGCCTCTTTCCAGTCCTCCGGATTCTGTTCGCTCCACCCGGGATGCGGGAACGACAGGGGATACTCCCTCACTGCGCTCCTTACGATTTCACCCTTTTCACTCATGAGTATGAGTTTGACGGAAGATGTTCCGAGATCTATTCCTATATAAAGCATATTCTCCTTCCAATGCCGAAAACTCTGTTCTGCAATGAAAAGAGTATATACCGCATTCTCCGAAGCTGAAACATGTTATTATTTTTCCAGTATGTCAGCTTTGACTCCGCAGTGACTGTCCGCGAAGCTCATCCGATATGATTAACATTATACCGTAACAGAAGTTAAACACTTTATGTCATTGCGCATATTGACAACATAAGAAACGGCTCAATACACTGAGCGTATGAAAACAGTCGTAAGAGCGGGAATAAGGGGAGAGGAAAGAGAAAACTCCCTTGTTTTCAGGGGAATCCCATACGGAAGAGTGGAAGGGAGATTCACTCCGGCTCTGCCTGCATCTCTTCCGGCCTCTCCGTTCGATGCGCTCCACTTTCCGTCGGCAATGCCGCAGAGAAAAATCGGGGAAGATACATTCTACGGCAGGGAATTCTACTGGGGAGAGAATGCACTTCCCCGTGCGGAAGAGAACAGCCTCTTTCTCAACATCTGGACACCGAAGGATGAAGAAGACTGTCCCGTCGTCGTATTCTTCCACGGCGGCGCCTTCAATCACGGCTGGGCCTCGGAAGTCGAATTCGACGGAGAGAAGTGGGCTGAAAGAGGTGTTATCCTCGTCACCGTCCAGTACAGACTCGGGCTCCCCGGCTACATCCCGCTCGAAGGGGAGAAATGCAATCTCGGTCTGAGAGACCAGGCTCTTGCCTCAGACTGGGTAAGAAACAATATCGCCCTCTTCAGCGGAGACGTGAACCGCATAAGTCTGATGGGACAGAGTGCGGGAGGATGCTCCGTAGAGGTCCTCGTTTCGTCATCACTCCTAACCTTCCGGCCGTATTCGCTCATCATCATGAGCGCAGGCGGCCCCGGAGGTCCGATTCCTCTTCTCGAGAGAAGAAGAAAGGAAGCAGAAAGGACAGTCAGCTCATTTCTCGCGGGGAATGGAATAACAAGGGAGAAGCTCTGTCTGATGAGCACGGATGAGATTCTTGAAACGGAGGAAGCACTCGTAGAGTATTCCGGTTCGTGGCTCTTCTTCTCTCCGATTGTTGACGGCAACTCGGTGAAATACACACTCTCCGAAGCGCTTGAAAAGGGGCTCTTCGACGGCATTCCCGTCATCATGGGCGTGACGGAGAACGACCTCGGAGAAAATGGAGAGCTTCTCTCGTCATCTCTGGTATTCCTCTCCTCAAGAAAGGGAAGAGGCTATCTCTACGCTTTCAATCACCCACTGCCGCCGGATGGAGTCTCTCCCTTCCACTCGGCAGACCTCTGGTACGTCTTCGGCACTCTCTCACGTTCCCGGAGAAGCTTCCAAAAGGAAGATTACGCCCTCTCGTCATACATCATCGACATGATGACGAAGTTCGTGAAAACGGGAAGTACGGACTGGAAGGAAGCACCGGAAGTGAACGTCCTCAGCTAGGCTTTCACCTGCTCCTCATGTACGAAAAGAGGTACTGCTGACAGAGTGCCTCGTAGGGATGGAAGTAGGAGATTGGAACACCGGGGTAATACTCCGCAAGACACTTTCTCATCCAGGTATCTATCGGGAAGCCCTCCCTCCGGCCGTAGCCGAAGATGAGGATGCAGGATGCAACCTTCACGCCTATTCCCTTTATCTTCTGGAGCTTCTCCATTGCAGCGTCGAAGTCGAGGCCCTTCACCTCCTCGAAGATGTCGCTGTTTTCGACGGCGCTGAGAATGAAGGGAGCACGGAAACCCGTGCCGAGTGCCCTGAGGTCCGCTTCAGTGACACCGGAAAAATCCTCCGGGCGCGGGAAGGTATAGTACCCTTTCTCCACCTCGTGTCCGTAGTTCTCACAGAGTCTGCTGTAGAGTCCCGTAATCCTCTTTATGTTGTTGTTCTGGGAGAGTATGAACGACACGGCCGCAGTCCACTCGTCCTGCTTCAGGATTCTGAGGAATCCGACCTTATCAACCGCAGTTTTCAGGATATCATCCTTCGCTCTTATATCCTCCCTCGCCTTTTCGTAGTCGTAGTCGAGATCGAAGTAGGTGCGGAGGAACGGGTCCATGGCAGCATCATCGATAGACCTTATCCTGTAGACCCTGTCGTTGAGGGCTGCAGCGAATACTCCCGGGGATTCCTCCCTCCAGGAGAATGTCTGACCGCCGAAGAGTATCTCTCTCAAATTCTCACTCATACCCTAATGATAACGCAGCCTGAGTGTGATGGCAAAGTGGTCGGAGTACCCGGATGAAGACGACTTCTCGTACTTGAGGGGAGTGCCGTAGCTCGTCTTCGAGTCGGCTCCCGCCGTGATGCTGAAAGCATCGTACTCTATTCCCTCTCCGTCGAAGAACGACGACGAGAGCAGCGCGTTGTCGTAGGTGTACCAGCTTCCGTCGTAGTAGTACGATCCCGCAGCAGGAGGCTTTGCATAATCAAGGTATGGAGAGAACATCACGCCTCCGTACGCCCGCGCGCCGTCGCCCGTGAGTGGGATGATCCAGTCTCCCGTCTTACGCCTGTCCCCGATCTCATCCCCCGTGATGCAGTCGGTGTTGAAGTCCCCCATCACGATGACGCATTCGCCGTCCCTTTCCTCGATGAGGGTTCTCAGGAGCTCAAGCTCCTCCTTCCTCTCGTCTTCGTCGTCGAGCTGACTCCTGAGGTGCACCCCCAGAAGCGTCACCGACTCCCCCTTCCATAGAAAGCGGAATTCCGGAATGAGCCTCGACGACGATGAAGATACGGAATGAAAGACGACAGACGAAGGCTTGATCCGGGAAATAAAGCCCACACTGAGTGCTCCGTCGGCTTTCTGCGCAAGGCCGTAGTAGAGATATCCCTTACCTTTGAGCCCCGCTTCAAGAAGGTCATGGAGAACATCCTCGCTCTCGATTTCCTCGAGGATGATGATGTCGCTGTCGCTCATGTTGAGAGCCATGTAGAGCGCGGTGCGCTCTATTCTCTCCTCGTACTTCGCCCTCGTGTACCCCTTCGCCGACGTGAACTCGGTGAACTCCGAGGAATTGTCGACGCCGTCGAAGAAGCAGTATGTGTTCCAGCTCGTGATGGAAAGGGTATCTGAATCCCTTGATGGAGAGCAGGATGTAAGCAGCAGAAGTAAAAGGACAAAAATTACTCTCATACTAATTAACCCGAAAAAAACGGAAAATTGTCAAAGTTTTAACGAAAATAGTTGAAAATTCCTACGCCGAGTTCCGAAACACCCGTCAGATGACGTTGACAGCCCCTCACAAAGCATGGATATTTAAGGTGAAGAGTGGCTTAGCCTCACTTCACCAAGGGGTGTCCCGTTTGTCGGATGCCCGATTTTTACAGCCGTCTCCGGAAAGAAAACGAGAATCTCCACTATTGACACTTCAGCCCCACCATGGGATATTCATAGCGAAGAGGGGCTCTGCCTCACTTCAGCTCAAGGGGTACTCCATCTGCAGAGTGCCCGTTTTTTATGCTGTAAGCTCTGGGATTTCTGCCCTCTAAAGCCCCTCTGCAAGATTACGCTGAAAGGCGTCGTATGTTTTCGACTCAAGCTTCTTGAACTCCAGAAGATACCCGTTCATCAGTGCATCCGGAATAACACTATTGTATTCTTCGCCATCGAAGAATATCTGCTCGGGGAGAATGAATACCTCATAACCAGCCATGCCGAAAACCTCGGCGGCTCTGATTTCCTTTTCCAGGATCTCAATCTGACTCTTGCAGTACCCCCTCTCTACGTATCTCCGGTAGTGCTCCGCATACACGTAGACATTCCCGCTCGGAGTATCGATGTGGGTATAGAGAGACGGATCCGAATACTCTCTGAGGAGGTTCTCCTTCAGCTGAGCATACTGCTCCGGCGTTATATTCTTGCTGTCCTTATGATACCCGTGCCCTGGTCTCTTCGACTCTGAACACGACGCCGCGGCATCAGATACGGGTACGTTGTCTTTTCCTTC
>CAVFVX010000054.1:0-8982 GCA_963626075.1 Acutalibacteraceae bacterium | reverse complement strand
TCCGTCTTCTTTCTGATGATTCTTCCGACGAGGCCGTATTCCTTCGCTTCCTCAGCCGTGAGCCAGTGGTCGCGTTCGGTATCGTGAGAAACTTCCTCGAGAGTCTTGCCTGTAGCTTCGGCAATGACGGAATCAAGCTTCTTTCTCAGTTCCTCCATCTTTCCCGCATATATGTTGAGGTCGATGGCGGTGCCCTTCAGCTGCGACAGCGGCTGATGGATTAGGTATGTGGAATTCTCGAATGCGACACGCTTCTCCTTATCCACTGCAAGGAATATGAGAGCGGCAGCCGATGCCACGAGGCCCATGCCGACGAGAGTCACGGGAGACGAGACGAAGCGGATGGTGTCGTAGATGGCAAACCCCGAGTCCACGTCTCCGCCGGGGGAGTTTATATACACCGTGATGGGGTCGTTGCTCTCGGAATCGAGAACAAGCATTCTCACCGCAAAGTCGTTTGCCGTATCCTTGTTGATTTCGCCGCTGAGCATGACGGAGCGGGTCTTCATGAGCTTATCGAGTAATGTAGGGTCAATAGGTTTCTTTTCGTCCATGACAAGATAATAATCAAAAAAGCGGCGTTTGGGAAATGTGTATGGAATTTTTCTTCCAACTCAACAATAATTGAGTCATGAAAAGTGCAACAGTATCTGTAATAGGAAGACCGAGCAGCGGCAAGTCTACACTCGTCAATACGATATGCGAGATGAAGGTCTCGATTACGAGCCCCACTCCCCAGACGACGAGGAACAAGATAAGGGGAATCTACACCGACCAGAGAGGACAGCTCGTCTTCACCGACACTCCGGGCTACCATCTTTCAGACAAGACCATAAATAAGAGAATGCAGGACGTCACCGTCTCCGCACTCAAGGACAGCGACCTCATCCTCTACGTCATCGACGGTAAGAGAGCCGCCGGAACAGAGGAAGAGGCGATAGCGAAGATGATCAGAGCCTCGAAAGTGAAGACTGTTGCAGTAATCAACAAGAAGGACATCCTCACGGAGCATAACATAGAGGACGCCGAATTCTTCATTAAGGAGAATCTTCCCGGCGTCCAGTACTTCACGGCCTCCGCACTCAACGACGACGGCATCGACGAGGTGCTCATTGCCCTCTACGCACTCGCACCCGAGGGGGAGATGATGTACGACGAGAACCAGTACACCGACCAGGACCTCGAGTTCAGAATCAGCGAGATAATCAGGGAGAAGACGATATCAAATCTCTCCGACGAGCTCCCGCACGTGATTTACGTCGAAGTCTCCGACCTCGAATACAACGAGGAGACGAAACAGGTCTGGATCCGCGCCTTCATCTGCGTAGAACGTGACGGTCAGAAGGGCTTCATAGTCGGCAGAGGCGGCGAGAACATAAAGCGAATCGGAACGGAAGCGAGAAAGGAAATAAGGAGAATCTTCCCCTCCTCCACAGTCCGCCTCGACCTCCAGGTGAAGACAGCCGAGAAGTGGAGACAGAACTCGATCATCCTCGACAAGGTATTCAGGAACTGAGGGAAAAATGTCCCGAAATCGTATCTTTACTTTCTGAGGAAACGTGCTAGCTTCTACCTGTGAAGGAGAAGCCTATGACAGTAGCAGAAGAAGGAAGACGGATATGGTCATCAAGAGGTACCTGGGATTCCTGGCCCGTAACGGATGTCACTGTCGATGACCTCGACAAAGAGGCACTGGACATTTTTGAAAAGAAATCACAGGAGAAAGACCGCCGTTACGGCAGACCTCAGGGAGTCCCGTACAGGGAACATACCTTCGACACCCTCTATCTGACGGAAGCAGATTACCCGACCCGTGCGGCCGTCATCGTCTTTCATCCGTCCCCCGAGAAGTGGATTTCAGGGGCCTTCATCCGGATTCTGGACGAAAGCGGCAGCAGAGGAAGAGAGATTCACGGCCCCGCTCTGCTGCAGCCTCAGAAAGCCCTGGATGTTCTCACGGGAGAACAGGGAAAAGACTCCTTCGAGGGAGAGGTCTTGAGAGAACTCCTCCTCAATGCAGTTGTCCACAGGGACTATTCCTCCCCGCTTCCGGTTACAGCCGAAATCGATGAAGAGGGAGATGTCACCATCAGTAACCCCGGAGAACTTTGCCGTTCCGTTACTCCGGAGATGCTCTACAAGGAACACCTTGCACTCCCGCCAAATCCCCTTATCGCCAGCATCTTTTCCAGATGCGGTATGACCGATTCCTGGGCAACGGGCTTCCACAAGATTCTCAAATACTGCAATAAGAGCGGAACGAATCCTCCGGTCATCAGTGAGACAAAGGAAGGTATCAGCGTAAGCTACCGTCCATCATGGCGGCAGTAATTCACAGTTTTCCTTTCTTCTACGCATTTCCGCCTCACCTGCCAGGAGATGAGAACAGAGGCAGGTCAGTCCCATGTGAAATTGTATCCGCAGGCTACACAACCTTACTGTAATCGACAATGGAGACTTCCTGCGGCAGGCTCTTCGTCCGCTCCGTAATCTCCTCGATTTTTCTGACTACGTCGCCGGAATAGAAGACTTCACCGCACTCTCCGCACTTCCAGCAGAGAATGTTTCTGATGACAAGAAGCCCGTACTCCAGTTCGACGGCCTCACTTGTCGTACTCATGTACGCATCGCGTCCGCACTTCATGCATTTCATCTGGTCTCCTCCTTTCACATCGTATTCCGGAACATACGATAATAACATTGTCCACCATATCGGATCGGCACACATGGTATCCCGCTCACCGTCACTCATGATAACAGTAGTTGTTCATGTAGGCCTTCCGGCTCACCTTCTTTCTGCCGCCCGTCCTTTCGCTGCCCGACAACCTGTACTTATCAAGATGAGGACAGAGGTAATCCTGTTCGCGCTTCTGGGAGCAGGAGAAGAACGGATCCTCCCTGTTACGGAGAATCTGCTCATCGTATTCCTTCTTGTCGACTTCCCTGACATTTCTGATAGCCATCTTCATATCGTGTTTAACCCTCGGAAGCTGTCTTGCTATTGCGGCAGCCTCCTTTGCCGAATAAGCGGCAACAGCAAAATCCTTGTCTATTCCCCATCCTCTTCCCACATGTCCGCATACTGCCGTCACTATGAAAAACCTGCGCATGTTACCTCCTCGTCCTCTCTACGGACTCAGAGTAACACACCTACCAGGTCAGATTATGACCTAGTGCAGCATTTTTTCGATAATTTTTCAGCCATGAATGAACTTCAAAAGCCCGAAAAATGGCCGTGATATAAAGAGTCCTATGTCCAGAATGTCGCAATACGCCCGATGGCTGCATGCCAACTTATTCCGTGCAAAACAAATAAAGTCTTTCACGAATCCTTGCTTGACAATTAGATTGAAGCGATCTATTTTTGGATTGTAGGGCATGAGTGTCACTATACACCTCGGAGGTAGTGAGTATCTTCGGATGCTTAAATGTCATGTGCTGGCATCGCCCTCCTTGGGAGGAACCACCGATAGAAGTGGTTCTTTTTTTTATGAGGGGAATATGAAACAAGTTGTATACATTTATTCTGATGAATCAGGTGTGTTTGACAAGTTTCATAATGATTATTTTGTTTATGCCGGAATAGCCTGCATCGGCCAGGACACTATGTCTGCATTATCAAGAAAGTATCTTCAAGCCGAGAAAACCCTCCGCAAGATAAAAAAGAACAAAGACAAACCCGAACTTAAAGCTTCAGTTATCACGAAAGAGGAAAAAAGAAAACTTTGTCGCGTCTGCAGCGAATGTTATAAGTTTGCTGTTGTTATAAAGCTCAAGGAGCTGGAAAACGACATATTTGAAACCTCAAGAACCAAACAGAGATATTGGGAATATGCCTACAAATATGGGATAAAGCAATTACTTCAAAGAATGACGCATGACAATATAATCAGCATGGAGAATGAAGTTGAATTGAAGCTGTACATCGATGAATACAGTCATTCCTCCAACGAGAAATACTCTCTCGGCGAAGTTATCCTCAACGAATTCAAATATGGCACATATGTAGGCTATGACATAAAACCAATTCTGAAGAATCTGTCCGACGTCTCAATAACTTACTGCGATTCTGAAACTGTAGCATTAATCCGGGCTTCGGATATTTTAGCAAACCGGATTTTCTTTGAAGTTACATCGAAGCAGGAGGGTGGAAAATTGGACGACCGGATGCTGGTCATATCAGAGATACCCTGACACAACATCCGGGATAAAAGACATAGTTTCCAGGGGCGTACGGAATTGAGCTTTTAGAGCCAGAAAATGAACCTTTAGAGCCCGGAAATGAACCTTTAGAGCTCAAAAATGAACCTTTAGAGCTCAAAAATGAACCTTTAGAGCCCGGAAATGAACCTTTAGAGCCCGGAAATGAACCTTTAGAGCCCAGTAGTGAACCTTTAGAACTCGGGAATGAACCTTTAGAATCCTTTCAGATATCACACCTTCGGAAGAAGCTCCGAGTAACGCTGCTTGAGGAAGACACGGAACTTCCGGACTTCGGGAGATGCGGGAGTTCTCCAGGCAAGAAGGGAGAACGTAGGCTCCGGAAGAAGGAAGCACCTGAGATCCTCATCGCACCAGTCGGCGTTGATCGAGTCTCCGATGAAGACGCTGTCATGAAGACGGAGGCTGAAGAGGAGCGAGCGTACGGTACGGTATGTGGAGGTGATGTCCGGATTGAAGCCGTGGGCACGGCAGATGGAAGTAAGCCACTCTGTGTATGTCGGGTGCATACGCTCATCCAGTGAGGCAAGGGGCTGGTCGGAGAGGTCCTCGAATGTGAGAGACTCTCGGCTGAAGAGCGGGTTCGAGCGCGGAACGAAGGCTGCAGCGGAGGATGAGGCCACCTTCTCCCAGGCTATGCCGCATTCGTCGAGATAGTCGGTCTCGAAGGAACTTGTCTGTATTATGTCGAGCATGCCGCTTCTGAGGAGCTCCGACAGGCGGTGCATGTCATGCTTCTCTGCAATGACTGTTATGTCACCCTCGACCTTTCTGTAGTCGAGGAGCGTCTTCTCCATGAACCTGTCGACGGCGTCGGAGGAATCTACGAAGCCGAGGCGGATTGTGTCGGCGATTCCCGCTTCGAGGTCCCTCGCCTTCTTGATTCCATCCTGGAACTGTACGACAAGGCGACGCCACTCGGAGGAGAGGAGTTCGGCAGCCGGAGTCGGAGTGAGTTCGTGAGGTTTTCTCACGAAGAGCCTGAGGCCCGTGGAATCTTCGAGAGACGCAATATTCTTGCTTATCATTGAGGGAGTGTAATTGAAATACTCCGCGACACGGGTGAAATTACGCATTTCAACCGCCTTCATGAAGATCTGAATCTGCAGTATCGAGATGGCGGATGTTCTGTTCTCCTCAGCCATATGTTCCTTTCCCCCCTGCCTCTGTCGAGTATACTTCACTTTTCCAGAATGGAAAAACACATTCCATTTTTTCGTTTCAGTTTTTCCCGCAAAAGTCTTTTAATCGACTCTGAAGTACTACGTATAACTTCGAATACAACCACCAGGGAGTCAAGGAGACAAATATGGTATTACCCAATTTCGAGTATCTGGTTCCGACGAGTCTGGACGAGGCATGCAACATGCTCTCCGAGCTCGGCCCCGCAGCGAGAATAATGGCGGGTGCAACAGACCTCATCATCCCGATGAAGGACCATGCGGTTAAACCCGAACCGGAGTATCTTATCGACATAAAGCACATAAAGGGACTCGATACGCTTTCGTATGACGAGACGGAGGGACTGAGTGTCGGGTGTCTGACGACTCTCAGAACCATTGAGTTCTCTCCACTCGTAAGAGAAGTCAATCCCGCAGTCGCAACTGCGGCATCGATGATTGCGTCGCCTCAGATAAGGGCGAAGGGCACAATGGTGGGAAACATCTGCAACGCCTCCCCTTCCTGTGACTCGGGCCCCATCGTCGTCGCGTCGGATGCGAAGATTCTCATACACGGTCTCAGAGGCGAGAGGAGCGTGAAGGCAACGGAGTTCTACACGGGCTTCAAGAAGACATGTTTAGAGCCCGGAGACATCGTGACGGGAATCGTGTTCCCGCCTCTCGGAAAGAACGGAACCGATTCATACATAAAGCACTCCGTGAGAAAGGCTATGGACCTTGCCATCGTCGGAGTCGCGGCCGTACTCGAATTCGATGGAGACGTATGCACGAAGGCTGCGATAGGACTCGGAGCCGTCGCAATCTACCCCATCCGCGCACCGAAGGCCGAGGAGGCACTCGTCGGACAGAAGCTGACGGATGAGGTAATTGAGAACGCGGCAGAAATCGCAATGAATTCCTGCTCCCCCATTTCAGATATCCGTGCATCCAAGGAATACAGGAGCGCAATGGTACGTGTATTCACGAAGCGTGCGATAAAGAAGGCAATCGAGGAGAAAGGAGGAAGAGCATGAGCAGGCATACGATAACTCTCACTATCAACGGCGATTCCGTCGAAGCAATCGTGAAGGACAACCTCACGCTTCTCGACTTCCTCCGTGACCAGCTCGGGCTCACGGGAACGAAGAAGGGATGCGAGCAGGGCGAATGCGGCGCATGCACAGTCGAGCTTGACGGCAATCCCGTCAACGCCTGCTCGACTCTCGCAGTCGAATGCAACGGGAGAGAGATAACGACAATCGAAGGCGTTGCGAAGGACGGTAAGCTCCATCCCCTGCAGGTCGAGTTCATCCAGAAGTGGGCGCTCCAGTGCGGCTACTGCACTCCCGGAATGATTATTTCCGCAAAGTGCCTTCTCGAAAGGAACCCAAACCCCACCGAATTCGAAATAAGGCAGGCCATCTCCGGCAACCTCTGCCGCTGCACGGGCTACGCTAAGATAGTCGAGGCAATCCAGGCTGCTGCCGTTGACCTCGCAAAGGTTGTGAAGGAGGGAGAGAATGTATAAGGACTGTGACAAGCGTTTCTTCAAGGATCCCCGGTTCTACCGTCTTGTCGGCGGCAACAACTACGTTCGTGTCGACGCCGAGGACAAGGTGACGGGAAGAGGAAAGTATGCGGGAGACATCATGTTCCCGAACATGCTCACGGCGAAGATGGTCCGTTCCACGAGACCGCACGCAAAAATCGTCTCGATTGACACGAGTGAAGCCAGGAAGCTTCCCGGCGTCAAGGCGATTCTCACCGCCGCAGACTTCAAGTGGCCGGGAAAGCTCGGCAATGCGGAGTTCGCAGTCGAATTTGCGGACAGAGAGGTACTCTGTACCGACAAGGTGAGACGCATCGGGGACGACATTGCGGCAGTAGCGGCAATAGATGAGGCTACTGCACAGAAGGCCGTCGACCTCATCAAGGTCGAGTACGAGGACCTTCCGGCAGTCTTCGACCCCTTCGACGCGATGAAGGAAGACGCTCCGATTGTCAACGGCGCACCCGACACGCACAACATCGGTATGGCGACATTCCGTAAAGGCGGAACGGACATCAACATGGAGTTCGAGAATGCGGACTTCGTCTACAGGGAAGACTATTCGACACACCGCATGGTCCATGCGGCAATAGAACCCCATGCGGCAGTCGCCAACTACGAGAACGGCGTCTACACAATCTGGATGTCGACGCAGCTCTGCTTCATCGACCAGTACTGGTACTCCCACGCAATGGGAGTGTCTCCGGAGAAGATCCGTGTAATCAAGCCGCTCGTCGGCGGAGGCTTCGGAGGAAAGATGGACTCCTACTCCTTCGGCATCGTCGCGGCGAAGCTCTCGGAAATGACATCGCGCCCGGTGAGAATCGTTCTCACGAGAGAGGAGGTCTTCCAGACCTGCGCACAGCGTCACCCGATTTACGTTCACGTAGAGACTGCACACAGAAAGGACGGAAGACTGCTGGCAAAGCGAGCCCGCCACATTCTCGACGGAGGCCCCTACGGCGGCACGGGCGTTGCAGCCTGCGCACAGTCCACGATATGGGCATGCCTACCGTACAAGATGAACTCGGTCGACGTCGAAGCAAGACGTGTATACACCAACAACCCCCACTGCGGAGCAATGAGAGGATACACATCCTGCCAGATTCACTTCTGCCATGATTTACACATGCAGTATGCATCGGAGGCGATGGGAATCGACCCCGTCGACTTCAGAAGAATGAGCGCTGCAGACCCCGGCTACGAAACACCGTCGGGAATCAAGGTAACATCCTGCGCTAGCAAGGAATGTCTCGACACGGTAAGGCGGGAGATAAACTGGGACGCAAGAAAGAACAACCTCAAGCCCGGCGAAGGCATCGGCTTCTCGGCTTCGGGATTCGTATCCGGAACGGGCTTCCCGATTCTCAACACTCCTAACCGCTCGTCGGCAAGCGTCGTCGTCAGAATCAACAAGCTGGGGCACTGCACGGTCTACACCGGAGCAAACGACATCGGAATGGGTTCGGACACAGTCATCACCGCAATAGTCGCAGAAGAACTGGGACTCGCGATGGAGAACATGTCGACAGTCGTATCAGATACGCACCTCACCCCCTTCGACTCCGGATCCTACGGCAGCCGTGTCACCTTCCTCACCGGCAATGCCGCGCGCCGTGCCGCAGTAGACGCGAAGATCAGGATCCTCAAGGTCATCGCAGCACACTGGGACGTGATGCCGGAGACACTGGAGTGCCTCGAGGGCAAGGTAATCAGCAAGCAGAGAGCGGATCTCCAGATGCCCTTCCAGGAGGCAGCATTCAGGACGATGGCCTACAACGGAGGAGACGAGATTACCGGTGTCGGTTCCTACAGCCATGAGGGAACGACGGCACAGTACAACTCGACGGCAGACGACTCGAAGGAGAACTTCGCTCCGTCCTACAGCTTCTCCGCTGCCGCTGCTCACGTATTCGTGGACAAGGAAACAGGCGTCATCGACATCGACGACTTCGTCTTCGCCCACGACTGCGGAAGAGCACTCAACAGAAGAGCGGTCGAGGGACAGCTCGAGGGCTCAATCGGAATGGGTGTCGGCTACACATGCTTCGA
>CAVFVX010000053.1:0-15027 GCA_963626075.1 Acutalibacteraceae bacterium | reverse complement strand
CACTCGAGGGTATTACACTTGTAATGCAGAGTGAGTCGTACTCGAGTCAGTGTTCACCGCTGTCTCCGGAAGTGAGTGCAAAGTATGCCGAGAAGGCGAAACGTGTAAAGCGAGGTCTCTTCGTTGACGGAGAGAGAAGATGGAATGCCGATGCAGTCGGAGCATACAACATTCTGAGACTGTACGGTCAGAAAACGGGTAGAGCGATATGTATGGCGGATATGACTACGCCATACGTCGTAAAAGTAGCCGTCTAGCAATAGCGGTAGAGGTGTCATGGACGCACCCGTGGTGAGATTGTCTTACCCACGATGCTCTGGCAATTCAATTGCCGAGTAGTTCACAGTCTACAATGATATCATGATTCAGAGAGAAAACGAGAACATTGAATTCAAGAAGTCAATGAGTGAACTGAAGGAGGCGGTAATTTCACTGTCTTCCATGCTGAATAAGAGCGGACACGGAATTGTGTATTTCGGTGTCAAGAATGACGGAACCGTCTGCGGGCAGGAAGTCGGAGATTATACGACAACACGCATAGTCGAGGAAATCAGACACAATATCGTGCCCTCTGTGAGTCCGAAGGTGGATGTCCTGGATGAGGATGGAAAGTCAGTCATCGCTGTGGAAGTCATCGGAGAAGACACCCCTTACTGTGCATACGGAAGATACTACAGACGATCCGATGACCAGGATAATCAGATGACTCAGCTTGAGCTGCAGCATTATTTTCAGAACAAGCATTTCACATACTCCGACTGGGAGGAGAAGCTCACTCCTTACGGAGAGGAGGCCGTGGATGAGGAACTTCTTATCAGATATATAGATGAGGCCAATGAGGTCAACAGACTGGATTACCGCTATGAGTCTGTAGCCGTGACTATGACAAAGCTCGGACTGATGAAGGACGGAAAACTGAACAATGCCGGTTTCTATCTCTTTTCCAATAAGAGGCCGCTCCTTGTCAAGATGGCGAGGTACACGACGGATGAAATGCTCTCCTTCATAGATAACCGACAATTCAGCGGGAACATTTTCGAATGTATCAATCAGAGTCTGAACTATATTTTATCGGCAATCAACATCAATGCCGTCATTGAGGGGCTTCAGAGGGTGGAGAAGCCGGAGATTCCCATAGCTGCATTAAGGGAGACGGTCATCAACAGTTTCGTACATATGAGGGTTGTCGACGGGGAATACAATGAAATCACAATTTCTCCCGGTTATGTAAGAATCTATAATCCCGGAACGATTGCCTTCAACGAAAGTCCGGAGGCTTTTGCTGCCGGACGTATAGGCTCGAAGCTCCGTAACCCCCTCATCGCCATGACGCTTTACCGCAACAAGACAATCGAGGCTTTCGGAACCGGATTCAGACGTATATACAGTGTATGCAACAGGGAAAGGGTTGAATGGACATACAGAACGGAAGGCCTCGGAGTTGCCTTCATCTTCAAAAGGGGGGAGACATCTCTTCTTAGAGAGCTGGATAAGAATGAGCCTGATAAAGATGTCAGAAGAACAGAAGAAGACCTCTCTGATACCGAGAAGCTTGTCCTCAACGCTATAAGGAATAAAGAAAAGCTGGAACGTATATGTGATGCGTCTGAAGAACTTCATAAGTCGGCTGCAACGATACAGAGGGCGATTGCCGGACTTGTCGCCAAGGGACTCGTCGAACGCGAAGGCTCGAAGAAAGATGGTTTCTGGCGTCTTAGGAAAAAATCTTGAATTATGGCAGAACTTTGTTCAACATAATGTGTATATCCCCTTTATATTGCAGAAATTAGCCCTTATTATAGATTCTGATTTCCTCTTGCGGCACTTCAGTGTTTTCCGGTGTATTCTGAATCCGATCAAGTCGGTCGTCTTCAGAAAACGTCAGATGGCAATATCGTAAATGTGGTTTTTGACAGAATGGCAAATGAAACAGCTTCAACATTGCCAAAAAGCCGGGAGTGACCCCGGCAGGTGGAGAAATGAATATACTGCCGGATGAGGCCTAGATAAGGACAGTCAGAGCCGATGCAGCTGCAATAAGGTAGGAAAAGATGACTGCGAAGACCGAGTATGCTCTTTCCTTCTTCAGCGAACTGAGTACGAAAAGGAAGGACAGGAGGAGTATAACGAAAGAGAGCAGGAGCC
The DNA here is from genome assembly GCA_963626075.1 of Acutalibacteraceae bacterium. Classification (GTDB taxonomy): domain Bacteria; phylum Spirochaetota; class Spirochaetia; order Sphaerochaetales; family Sphaerochaetaceae; genus Ornithospirochaeta. The sequence goes on along the minus strand of CAVFVX010000053.1, from coordinate 12,882 downwards.
CCTTTGCATTGTAGAGTGAGTAGACAGAGGCTATGCCTGCCGACACCACCGACCAGGGCAGAAGCCAGCAGACGAGGAGTTTGATTGCGTTTAACATTTTTGTGATTCTTGCCTCCCTCTTCTGTTCGTTTTCCGCGTAGAAGAATGTGTACATTTCCCTTGTTTCCGAATAAGTCATCTTTGTTTCTCCTTATTTACGGGAACAGTATAGAGGGGGCACTAGGACAATTTGTGACCTAGTGCCGAAGATTTTTCACTTTTTTTTCAGAATTTTCTTCTGAGGTCCTCGACGATGCTTTCGTCAACCTTCTCCCAGGAAAATGACGGGAAGCCGAAGTGACCGAAGCGTGCAGTATCGGCAAAGACGGGAGTACGGAGCGAAAGGGAGTCGATTATTCCCTTCGGAGTGAGGGCGAAGTTATCGCGAATGAACTTGACGAGCTTCTCTTCATCGACGCTCTTTCCCTTTGCATCTACATGTATCGATACGGGCTCGGCAACACCGATGGCGTATGAAAGCTGGATTTCGGCTTCGGTGAAGAGGCCGGAGGCAACGAGGGTCTTTGCTATCTGACGAGCCTTGTAGGAGGCGGAGCGGTCGACCTTCGTTCCGTCCTTGCCGCTGAATGCTCCGCCGCCGTGGTGGGCATAACCGCCGTAGGTGTCCGCGATTATCTTGCGTCCGGTGAGGCCCGTGTCTGCTGCGGGGCCTCCGAGAACGAAGCGTCCCGTGGGATTGATGTAGTACTTCGTCTCCGGAGTAATGAGATTCTCCGGTAGCGTTCTCAGTATTACATTTTTCTTGAGGTCGTTCCTCAGATCCTCTGTCGATATTTCCTCACTGTGCTGTGCCGAGAGAACGACCGTGTCGATGCACTTTGCCCTGCCGTTTTCGTAGAGTATGGTGACCTGGCTCTTTCCGTCGGGTCTCAGGTAGTCACCGTTTCCGCTTTTTCTGTAGTCGGTGAGGGCTACGGCAAGGGAACGAGAGAGCGTGAGGGCAAGCGGCATCAGATTCTCCGTCTCACTGCTTGCGTAGCCGAACATCATTCCCTGGTCTCCTGCACCGTCCCTGTCCACTCCGAGTGCGATATCCGGTGACTGGGTGTGGAGTGCAACTTCGATGCGGCTCTTATCGGAGAATCCGAGAGAGTCGTCGGTGTATCCGATTTCGGCAATCTTGTCCCTGATTACCTTCTCGTAGTCGATCTTCGCCTTCGTCGTGACTTCTCCGAAGACGCGGCAGAGTCCCTTCTCGACTGTGGTTTCCGCTGCCGAGCGGGAGTACGGATCCTCTTTCAGCATTGCATCGAGCACTGCGTCCGAAATCTGGTCTGCGACCTTGTCGGGATGTCCCGGCGTTACTGATTCTGATGTGAAATAACTTTTCATTTCTGCTTCTCCTTACCATAGAGAGAAGCCATTCACCCATCGGACGGGCAATAAAAAACTACCCATCGTTCAAGCTTTAGCACCTTATCTTTACAGGTTGCTGTACGGTCACAGGGCTTGTCCCTCACGTACTCTCTATGGATGGGCTAATCATACAGAAAAGAGGGGTACTCGTACAATAGGAAATCAACAGTCTGCAGGACAGGATTGGAAAATAAGACAATTTTCCGGGAATATGCATGAACGGAAATGAAGACGGGAAATCTGACTGCTTCAACTCGGGAGCATAAAGAGACCCGGCATTGTATCCGCTTCATTTGTGCGGGCAAACACTCTGGCGCCGTCAACTGTAAAGTATCATCACTCTGATATGGAGTCAAGATTGAGCCGGGAAGATTGTACGGTCTTTTTACTGACATGGTCAAATTCGTGGCATTTTTCAGCCTGGGTATCGTCAAATTCGTGGCATTTTTTCTCTTATGTATCGTCAAATTCGTGGCATTTTTTTTGTTTTCTGTTGTCAATTACGTGATATCATGCTATCTTAATTGTAGACAAGGACAACAGATATGCTAAAGAGAAAAATATATGATGTTTTATTGGAGTGGAAAAGAACCAAAAAACATGAATGTCTTCTGATAAACGGGGCCCGACAGGTGGGCAAGACGTACATAGTCGAAAAATTCGGGGAGGATAACTATAAGCAGTATGTCTACATCAATTTTCTGGAATCCGAAGAACTCAAGAACATATTCGAAGGTTCCCTTGAACCTGTGGAAATATATAAGCGTATCTCTCTGTATATTCCTAAAGTCAAACTGATTGAAAACGACACACTGATTTTCATCGATGAGATTCAGCGATGTCCGAGGGCAAGAACTGCTCTGAAGTTCCTGGCAATCGACGGAAAATACGATGTCATCGCCTCCGGATCACTTCTTGGTATTCATTACAACAGCAGTCTGGATGGGAAAGAAAGCGAGAAAGATATTTCGATACCCGTAGGATACGAGCGTGAGATTATGATGTACAGCCTGGATTTCGAGGAATTTCTCTGGGCCAACGGCGTAAGTGAAGATGCGATAAACTCTCTCAGAGGTTATTTTGACAGGAAAGAGAAGGTTCCTTCCAACGAAGAGGACGGAATCAACGAGAAGTATCTGAAATATCTCAGGGAATACATGGTCGTAGGCGGAATGCCGGAGGTAGTTAACTGCTATCTGGAAACTCATAACTTCCAGATAGTTTATGATACACAGCAGAAGATATTCAGCTCCTATGAGGATGATATCGAGCAATATGCGAAGAATCCAGAAAAGCCGAAAATCAAGGCATGCTACAAGTCCATTCCCCGACAGCTTTCCAAAGAATATACCAAATTCCAGTACAAAACCGTTGAGAAGACCGGAAGTGCGAAAAAGTACGACAACGCTCTGGCCTGGCTCGAGGATGCGGGTCTTGTCTTTCTGGTAAGGAATGTCACTCTTCCCGAAATGCCGCTGAAGGCCTATGAGATGGATGATTCCTTCAAGCTGTATACGACAGATATCGGGCTTACAACAAGCATGTTCGGTTTTGAGACACAGAAGGCCCTTGTCCTGGGCACCTTGAAGGGCCATGCGAAGGGGGGAATCTATGAGAATCTCATCTTCGATATCCTGCACAAAAGAGGTTTTGTCCTCAACTATTTCAAAAAGAAGGATAACACTCAGGAGATAGAGTTCATATTTGAAAGGGATGGTGCCGTGATTCCCGTGGAAGTTAAGTCAAAGCGGGGAGCGACAGAGTCATTGAATGATTTCATTTCTCAGTATCATGCGCCGTATGCATATAAGCTGATTGACGGGAACCTTGGTGTTGACGGTGCGAAGATAACCATTCCTCAGTATATGGTTATGTTCATATGAAGCGCTCATGTCTTACTGCAGGATGATGTCTTTCCTGCCAGTTCATTCATAAGAGAAGGGAGCCGCCCTGTCCGACGACTCCCCCGGTTTATGACTTTACGATTACTTTTTCTTATGGCATCCGCAGCCGCAGGAGGCACAGTTACCCGTGCACCCGCCGCCGTTCCTTCTTTCCCTCACCATCGATATGACTATGGCGGCAACAATGGCCACCACAATCAGGAGTACAATGAAGGTTCCGAGGTTCATGCCTGTACCTTCTTTGCCTTCTTGAAGACAAGCTCATAGACATAGAGAGCGATTACAAGAAGAGCGAGGATGAAGAGGACCACGTTACCCCTTCCGGTGAACATGTTGCCGAGCTGTGTGATTACGAATGCCACGCAGTATGCGAAACCGCATTCCCAGCCGATTGCAGCCCATGTCCACTTCCTGCTGTTCATCTCCCTGCTGATTGCACCCATTGCTGCGAAGCACGGAGCACAGAGAAGGTTGAAAGCGAGGAACGAGAATCCCGTGACGGATGTGAATGCCGCGCTGATTCCCGCATAGGCATTGCCTGTTGCGCCGTAGAGAATACCGAGTGTGCCGACGATGTTCTCCTTAGCAACGAGTCCGGTGATGGATGCCACTGCAGCCTGCCAGTTGCCCCATCCGAGAGGAGCGAAGAGCCAGCCGAATACGGAACCGATCTTGGCGAGGATCGAGTACTCGATTTCATCCTCGGCAAGCATTCTGAAGCCTTCCGGAGCAAAGCCGAAGTAGGTTGTGAACCAGATGAAGATTGTCGAGAGAAGGATGATTGTTCCGGCCTTCTTGATGAATGCCCAGCCTCTCTCCCACATGGATCTCAGAATCGAGCCGACTGTCGGAAGATGGTATGCGGGGAGCTCCATGACAAACGGTGCGGGGTCGCCTGCGAAGAGCTTCGTCTTCTTGAGGATAATACCCGAGGAGATGATTGCGAACATGCCGAGGAAGTATGCCGAGGGTGCAACCCAGCTTGCGCCTCCGAAGATGGAGCCTGCAATCATTGCGATGAACGGTAACTTGGCGCCGCAGGGGATGAATGTCGTCGTCATGATCGTCATCCTTCTGTCCTTCTCGTTCTCGATTGTACGGGAAGCCATGATGCCGGGAATACCGCATCCCGTTCCGATGAGGATAGGAATGAATGACTTACCCGAGAGTCCGAACTTACGGAAGATTCTGTCCATGACGAATGCGATTCTTGCCATATAGCCGCAGCCTTCGAGGAATGCGAGGAATATGAAGAGGACGAAGATCTGGGGAACGAAGCCGAGAACTGCGCCGACACCCGCGACGATTCCGTCAAGGATGAGGCCCCTCAGCCACTCAGCACAGCCGATCTTGTCCAGGAGACTTTCGATGAGCTTCGGAATACCGGGAATCCATACGCCGTAGGAGGATGCCTCCGGCTCTGTGTAGTCGAGATTCTTCATTGTCTCTGCGCTTTCCATGAGGTCGTCGTATGTTGCCGTCTCGTCTTCCTGTGCCAGTGTCTCTTCATCTTCGACTGTATATGTTACAGTGTCAGTCTTCTTTGCGCCGGATACAATCTTTGCAACGACATCTTCGGAATATTCTTCGAATTCGATTCCTTCGTTCTCTGCGAATGCCGCGAGGACTTCGTCGGCTCCTGTATATGCATCGGCATCTTCGTTATATGCGGACGTTCCGATTCCGAAGAGGTGCCAGCCGTCGCCGAATACGCCGTCGTTCGCCCAGTCCGTAGCCCAGCCGCCGACTGTCGTGACGGAGATGTAGTAGACGAGCCACATGATGACGGCGAAGATCGGGAGTGCGAGCCAGCGGTTCGTGACGATTTTATCAATCTTGTCGGAAGTGGAGAGCCCGGTCTTCTTCTTCGTGTATGTGTTCTTTATAAGGGATGCGATGAAGATGTAGCGCTCGTTCGTGATGATGGACTCTGCGTCGTCATCCATTTCCTTCTCCGCATTCTTTATGTCTTCCTCTATGTGGTTGAGGGTAGCTGCATCGATGTGGAGTTTCTCGTATGCCTTCTTGTCTCTCTCGAAGATCTTGATTGCATACCATCTCTGTTCGCTCTCCGGAAGTGAATGGAGTGCAGCTTCCTCGATGTGGGCAAGTGTATGCTCGGTAGCTCCCGAGTAGATGTGCGGAGGAACGGGGCGCGCGCCTGCTGCAGCCTGGAGACACTTCTCCGTCACTTCGTCGACGCCGTCACCCTTGAGGGCGCTGATTTCGACGACGGGAACACCGAGTTCTCTCTCGAGTTCCTTGACGTTGATCTTGTCTCCGCTCTTTCTCACGACATCGATCATGTTGAGTGCGATGACCACGGGGATTCCGAGTTCGATGAGCTGTGTCGTGAGGTATAGGTTTCTCTCGAGGTTAGTTGCATCGACGATGTTGAGGATGACCGACGGATTCTCGTTCTTGAGATAGTCTCTCGCGACGACTTCCTCGAGCGTGTAGGGGCTCAGGGAGTAGATACCGGGAAGGTCCGTCACGACGACATCGGTGTTCTTCCTGAGTTTTCCTTCCTTCTTCTCGACTGTAACGCCGGGCCAGTTACCTACGAACTGGTTCGATCCGGTGAGTGCATTGAAGAGAGTGGTCTTACCGGCATTGGGGTTACCGGCAAGTGCGATCTTGATACTCATATTATCACTTCCTCCTTATTCTACTTCGATCAGGTCGGCATCCGCCTTTCTGAGCGAGAGCTCATAGCCTCTGACTGTGAGCTCGATGGGGTCTCCGAGGGGAGCTACCTTTCTTACATAGACTTCAGTTCCCTTTGTAAGTCCCATGTCCATGATTCTTCTCTTGACGGCACCTTCGCCGTTGAGTTTCCTGATTGTCGCCTTTTCGCCGACCTTTACTTCCTTTAGTGTTTTCATATTCTCTGGTTCCTTATCACACATATATCTTCATGGCCATTTCCTCGCTGATGGCCACTCTCGATTCCTTTACCTTGACGATTACGTTGCCGCTGTTTGTCGAAATCACAGTGACGAACGACCCGACGGAGAAGCCCATGTCCTCAAGGTGCCTCTTCACTTCGGGGTTGCCGGATACTTTCTTTATTGTGTTTTCCTCTTCCGGTTTTGCTAGAAATAACGGTAGCATTGCACAGTCCTTTGGTTAGTTTTTTCTAACTAACCGGAAATATATGCATCTCTTTTTCTTTCGTCAACAGGTGAAGGCGGGAAAAAGTTAACTTTAACTAACTTTTCGTTTTCGGAGTGCTAATTTGTTTGTTTTGTGACAGTTGAAGAGGGAGTCTGAAGGAGACTCCGTACTAGTCAGAGGCGGCGCCTTTGAAATAGAATCTTCCTATGACATTGAATTTCTTCTGTGATATAGACGGCACGCTTCTTCCCTTCGGAAAGGGACTGCCGGAAAGTGCGGTGAGGGCCGTGAGGGAAGCCCGGGCACGCGGCCACCGCTTCTTCCTCTCTACGGGCCGGAGCGAAGCCGAGATCGACCCCCGGCTCGACAGGATTTCATTCGACGGCGGCGTCTACTCCAACGGCGCGAAGGTCGTATTCGAGAACAGGATCATCTTCGAGAAGAAGATGAGTGCGGACGACATTTCGTTCCTCCTGAATTACGCCGGAAAGAAGAACTACCTTAGTATAATCCAGACAGACAGGGGAACATATCTTACTAAGGCGGCGAAGGATTTCTTCATCTCGAGCATGAAGAAGAGCTTCGGTAAGCCCATAGATGTTCCGAATCTCATCGTCTACGACACTTTACCCTCCGATCTTCCCGGAGTCGACAAGTTTCTCTTCTTATCCCCGGACCACACAATCGGCTCCTGCCATACCGAGCTCGCCGGACGCTATGACATCGTGAACAACACCGTCGGGCTTCCGCAGAGCGACATGGCCGAGATATGCATGATGAACCTGAGTAAGGGTACGGGAGTCGTGGAGATGATGAAGGCCCTGGGTGAGGACATTGCCTTCTCGGTTGCCGTCGGCGACGGCGCGAACGACGTGGAGATGCTCGAGACCGCGGGGCTCGGAATCGCAATGGGGAATGCCCCGGACGACGTGAAGAGCAGGGCCGACTGGGTGACGGCGGACGTCAATGACGACGGATTCCTGAAGGCTGTCGAATACGCGGAGAAACATTTCTGTTGAAAAATCCCCGTTAAGCCCTTAATCTAATGACGTACGTTTGTACATTTTTGAAAAAGGAAGGGGCTTTTTGATGGAAAAAGAAGGCAGAAGGAAGGCAGAATACCGCAGTTCGCTCAGAAGTAAGCAGATGATCAAGGAGGCGCTCTTATCGCTCATGATAGAGAAGCCCTTCGACAAGATCAGCATCACCGACATCGTGAAGAGGGCGGACATAAACAGGGGAACCTTCTATGCCCACTACCCGAATACCTCTGAAGTTCTCAAGAGCATCTCGGAGTCCGTGGTGGATGAAATCGCGGCAGTCTTCTCGACATACGACGCCTCGGCAGCCCTCGTGTCACCCGAGCAGTTTCTGAGGCCGATCACCGCATTCCTCATGAGGGACCCGCAGTACTACGCAAAGCTCGTACAGGCCGACAGGTTCTACGAGGTTCTCAACGACACGCGCTACACCGCAATAGACAAGATTCTTCAGGATCTCAAGCCCTCTCTCACTCCCGAGATGTACACGACTCTCACCATCGTTCTCGACTATGCGATTTCGGGAATACTGACAGTGTATGAGGATATCCTCCTGAGAAAGATTCCGGTGTCACTCGACGAGTCCGTGGAGTACATCTCCAGGATTCTGAAACCGCAGAAAGCGGCTCTCGACGAGGCGCTTCAGCAGATACAGAAGTAACCGGGACAGAAGAGGTTGAGAAGAATCATCGGAAGGCAGCACTGAAAGAAGCCCGAGGACGAGGGGTAGGATGTCTGCCTCTCCGTGTAGTATGTTCTTCCGCCCCTGATTCTGTCTAAAAACGATGAATATACGGGGTTGTCGGGCTCTCTTCTGATTGCTTCGGAAATATCACTGTAGGCACCGGTCGTGTCGCCCGAATAGCACTTCGCAACCGAGGAGTAGTAGTACCACTTGGCGTCCCTCTTATCCTGGGGGACGGTTGAAAGCACGTGCATTGCCTCCCTGAAGCGGCGTGCGTTGATGTAGGCGGCAGCCGCCTTCATCTCGTTGCTTTCTCCTTCGGTTTCCTCTCTGAAGCCTCCCCATGAGGAGTAGCCGGATGACGAAGAGGAGGAAGAGTAGCCGTAGTCCTTGTGGTTCATGATGGCGTCATAGGCTGCGTTGATCTCCTGCATCTTCTTTGCTGCAGCGGGGTCGTTTCCCGTAACGTCCGGATGATATTTCTTCGCGAGGCTCTTGTAGGCCTTCTTGACCTCCTCTTCGCTCGCGCCCTGGCTTAATCCCAGTACTGAATACGGGTCGCTCATTCCTTACCGCCTTTTCTCTCTTCTCTGAACTTCGTCCACATGCCGGAGTACAGTATATTATCGATAATCGTGTTGTATTCGTCGAGGGGGAGGCGCCCTGCGCTTTCTCCCGCACCCGACGCCGCATCGAGGAGCATGGACTTCACCTCGTCCCGGGTAACGTTCTCCTCAAAGGGATTGTAGTTACCCTTCTTTCTGTCCTTCTTCCTGTCGTCCCAGCCGTCGAGGAGGTAGATGAATTTCCCGAGGCTGCACCCGAGGAGGAAGAGGTCGTTCCTGAAGAACGACGCCTCGTCGTAGACGAAGATCTCCCCCAGGAGATTACCGAATGTGAGTGCGAGGAACTCCGGATCCTTCTTACCCGTCTTTTCGTACTCCGTGATGACGGCGAGGTTCTTCTTCACTGCTTCCGTCTGCCGGGGGTACTTCTTCTCGATTTCTTCAACACAGGGCCTCAGTTTCTTCTCCCGTTCCTTTCCCTTTCCTTCGTCGTGAATCGAATCGATGAGGGAGTAGTAGGAGAGGAGTATCTGCATGGAGGATGTGTAATCCATGATCGGCGTCGTGAAGTAGCGGTGCGCCTTCAACGGATGCACGGGGCAGCGCTCGACTCCTTCTGTCACCTTCTCGCCGTCGAGGTCGCTCAGGAGAAGCGTGAGAAACGTCATGTCGTAGGAGAGGCAGAGCATTCCGTCCCTTCCGTACTTTTCCTTGAGGGTATGGCAGAGACCGCAGTAAAAGGAGCGGTAGGTCTTCTTCTCGTCCTTCTCTGCATTGGACGAGAGTACGATGTAGCCGAACATGGAATCAGGTCTTCCTTATGAACTGCTCGGAGCAGTTCGGGCACTTGATTCTGATCTTTCCCTTGCCGCGGGGAACACGAAGCTCCTTATGACACTTCGGGCAGAAGAAGTAGGCGTAGGTCTTCTCGTCCTCCTTCCTCTTCATCTTCCTTGCCTTCTCCGCTTCCTTCTCCTCCTTCGTCTTTCCTCTCCAGAAGGTAATGAAGGAGCTGTTCTCGGCTCTTCTCTTACCGACATTCGTGGAGAGACTTCTCCATACGGCGATGCCGATGAGGGCGACGCCGAGTGCGATGAAGAGGTACTGAATCCAGGAAGTGGTGAATATGGGGTAGGCGAGGAGACAGAGGATTCCCGTCACGATGAGGGTGACCGAGAGCTCGTCTGCTCCGTTACGCGCTGAAAATCTGTTATTCGTATTATAGTTATTCCAGTTCATGACTTAAAAGATAATCCTCAAAGGAAAATTAACCAACGTGGGAAAGGTGTTTTTTGTGTGTAGAGAAAACGGGAATCATTCTCATTTTCCCCTCCGAAGTGATTGACATATGTCAATATGGGAATTATTCTCATTTTTCGTGCAGTACTCAACTCATTCGAAGAATCTCATTCTCTCCCTCTTCAGGGAGAATCCCTCATCCTCCTTCACGCCGCATGACGTTGAGGAACGTCTTCCGTCCGTCCCGAAGAGCTCGGTTTACCGTATTGTGGACAGCCTCGAGAGAGACGGACTCTTACGTAAGACGGGCGTCGGTACGTCCCGCAGCGTCTATTACCAGATATCCGACAGGGACAGCTGCCCCAGGCACATGCACATCCGCTGCACCTCCTGCGGAAGAACGATTCACATGGACGAGGAGACATCGAAGGAGATAGAGACCCTTATCGAGAGCAAGCTCGGCTTCTCGGGATGCTACTCCTCCGTCCTCAGCGGAAAATGCAGCGACTGCATGAATAAGGAGAATAAGAAATGAGTGCACTTCTCGTTACACTCCTCCTCAGTCTCATCTTCTTCCTCGGGGTGTGTCTGGCTGCCCTCGAGGAGACTGAAGAAAGAATCGAGAGCGTCAGCGTCGCTCTCGCCTTCGGCGCGATGGCGGCGGTGGCTGCCTTCGACATTATCCCCGAAGTCGTGGAAGGAATCGGGGAGAACGGAGTTTCCGTGTGGGCGGTAGTCGCCGTCACGGCACTTGGGTTCATCATCCTCCTTGCCCTCGACAGGTTCGTTCCCGAGCACGAGGGAAGCGAGAAGACGAGGGAGGGCAACCTCGTACACATAGGAATAATGACGACGCTCGCAATCGCCATTCACAACATAGTGGAGGGTATGAGCGTCTACTCGATTTCGTCTTCATCCTTCTCTTCGGGGTTCCTTCTTGCTCTCGGAGTTGCTCTCCACAATATTCCCATGGGAATACTCATTTCGAGCACCACCCGCAGCGAAGAGGGCTGGAAGAGGGCGGTGATCATAGCGGTGTCCTCACTCTCGACCTTCATCGGAGGACTCCTGATGATGCTTCTCGAGCCTTATCTGAGTCCCTTAGTCGTCGAACTCCTTACGTCCCTCGCCCTCGGCATGGTTCTATACATCCTCATCATGGAGCTGCTTCCGGACGTGATTCACAGCGAAAGGAAGCTCTGGTCATTACTCTGGATTATGGTGGGATTAGCCATTGTAATACTGGGCGGGCTGTTTGAGTGAAAAACAAGATTTCACTTGACTAATCCCTTGACCTCACTAAAAATGTAGCGATACGAGGTTCAAGAGTATGGAAGAATTCACGGTAACCAATTCAATGCAGCTTCTCTTTCTTCTGAGGGTATTTCTCGCATCACTCTGCGGGATGATCATAGGCTGGGAGAGAGAGCGCAGACTCAAGAGCGCGGGACTCAGAACCCACATGCTTGTCGCTCTTGCGGCGGCGCTCATGATGGTCATTTCAAAATACGCATTCATGGATGTCCTGGAAAGCGAGTCGGTGAAGGTGGACGTATCACGTGTGGCGGCGGGAGTCGTACAGGCGATAGGATTCCTCGGAGCCGGAGTCATCTTCGTCAAGAAGGACGAGAACATAATAGGTGTCACCACAGCCGCAGGCCTGTGGGCGACAGTAGGCATCGGCCTCACGATAGGCGCGGGCCTCTACGTACTCGGAATATGCTGCACGGTTCTCATAATACTGATTCAGCTCATAGTACATAGAGGTGAGCACAGGTCCTTCAACTACAACAACGGATCATTGAAGATAAACCTCACCCGCAACAACCTCACCCTCGACGAAGCAAGAAGCAAGCTCGAGGAGAAGGGCCTTGTACTCAAGAACATCAGCATCGCCAAGGACGAGAGCGGTGAAGTCGTACTCTCCGCATCAATTATTTCGATGACGAACAGCAACTCGGTTGAGATAGTGAACTCCCTCCAGTCCCTGGGCTTCGTGGACGTAATCGACGTCTACTCCCTCGACTGACATCAGCAACAGAACAAAGCAGAGCCGCCTCAGGGCGGTTCTCTTTGTCACTGAAACACGTAACATTCATCGCAGATTACAGAGAGTAAGAATGCAACCGTTTTGTAGTTAGTAATTCAACATGTGATAAAAAATAATGGGAGCCGTTAAGGCTCCCGATAATTGAAAGCTGTCCTTTATCTACCTGCGTTCAGTAGTCTGAGGGAAACATCGGTTCCATTGATTTTTGCACTGATGAATTTTTCGTTCATTGAATTCACTTCATATGTAATATCATACAGGGTGTTATTGAGTGTCATCTTGAAGGAAACTTTCATGACATTGTCTTTTTCTGATATGGAATATGTTCCGCTCAGTGTCATCGGCAGTTCCTGGTCTTTCTTGCCCTTCGTACTATCTTTTGTGTTTTCGATGTCATATACGATGGTAAAGGAATTGTCAGTAAAGGTCAGTGATTCGGCATAGTCATCATATCCTGTTCCCGTTACAGTTCCTGTAATCGTTCCGCTGGCATCATCTTTTACACTTACAGGATAATCTATCTCCTCATTTTCTCCGAGGGTGACAAGGTTATCGATGTAGTTGAAATATGGTTTAACAGTTGATGACAAAGTAGCGCTAATGTCCTGTGTAAAAGATGAGAAAGATATCACTCCAGCTGCACCGTTTTTTCCAGACGTATAAGCACTGTTGATACTGCTCTCAAGACTATAAGCCTTTGCGAAGTCTTCGAAATTCTTAAGCATGGCTTCCTGATCTTTTTCCAGTGTTTCTTTTTCTTTCTGTTCTTCAGAGACCTTCTTTTCCAAAGCTTCCTTTTCCTGTTCCTGCTGAGTAACTCTCTTCTCGAGTTCGTCAATCTTGTCCTGGTTACAGGAAGTGAAAG
>CAVFVX010000052.1:0-15127 GCA_963626075.1 Acutalibacteraceae bacterium | reverse complement strand
CGCCACCCTCACGTATTCTCCGACGCAAAGGCCGAGAGTGCGGGAGACGTACTCTCTCTCTGGAACTCGGTGAAGGAGAATATTGAAGGGCATAAGGACAAGGCCGAGGACTTCTTTTCTCACATTCCCTCATCCCTACCTCCTCTCGAGTCTGCATACGAAATACAGAAGAAACTGAAGAAGGTCGGCTTCGACTGGGAGAACACTGAAGGCGTAATCGACAAGGTGAAGGAAGAGCTCGAGGAGGTCGAAGAGGCAATAGACAGCGGCGACAAAGACCATATCGAGGAGGAAATCGGAGATCTCCTCTTCTCCGTCATCAATCTCTCGAGGTTCCTCAAGGTAAGGCCCAATACTGCGCTTTTCAGATGCAACAACAAGATAAAAACACGCTTTCAGAAGCTCTTCGACAGGGCTAAGGAGAAAGGTATTCCCCTCGATAAGGATCACGTTGACGAGATGAACGCTCTCTGGGACGAAATCAAGGAGGAGGAGAAATGATAAAGCAGAAAGGTCAGCTCTACTGGGACGATGCTGTTACGACTCTTACTCCCACTGCTTTCAGGGAAATGCTCGAGGAAGAGAAGAACGGAAGACGCTACTACGCTGCCGTCGCACACTTCTCCGCTCTCCGCACTCAGATAGCCCCCGAGGACCTCAAGAACTTCCAGTGGCTGAAGATGGAATACACGGTTCCCTACTTCATCGACCTCTGTTTCCGTTTCCGTAGCCGGGTATTCGGAATAATCTTCACGACTCTCCACTCCGACGGCGTAATCGACGGGCAGACCGGATGGGAGGAGAAGTTCCGCCTCTGTAGCGAGAACGACATAATCCCCTGCTTCCTTCCCTTCAACGAGAAGACTGACAACGTCGAGAAAACAGTACCGGGCATCTTCAATCTCGTGAATGCCGGGAGATACAGAACAGAAGGTATAATCGAGGAGATAGATCCTCTTTCATACAAAGACGAGGAGATAAGTGAAACCTCCTCCTGGGAGAAGCACAACATGGCTGTGATGGCAATTGTCGAGAATCTCCACGACAAGGAGGAAATCGACAATATTCTCTATCAGAGCTACCCCGGTGTTCAGCCAGCGGTGTGCTGGCTCGACAAGAAGAATGTATTCAACTGGATGGTGATAGATGAAGTCGGAGAGAGAGACCTCAAACCGGAAATGCCTCACGAGCTCCTGGAGAGAATTGCATCCAACAACGGACTCGGGCACTACGGACTCTGCGAGTTCTCGAATCCCTACGCTCCGAACGTATTCCCGCGGGGACAGAAGTTCGATCTGAGATTTGAAATCACGGACCTTTGAAAGTTAACGGCACCAAGCGGTGCCGTAAATAATAAAAACCAGGTCCCGGGTAAGCCGAGTTCTGTTTATGTAATCATCTATCTAGGATCTGGATTACTCCAGACCTCAAGCGGTCCACCCGTGAGTATAGCCGAACAAGCCACTCACATACTTGACCTTGCTCCCAGTGAGGTTTGCCGTGCCTTTACTGTTACCAGCAAAGCGGTAGTCTCTTACACTGCCCTTTCACCCTTACCTTTCGGCGGTCTGCTCTCTGTTGCACTGTCTGTGGCATTACTGCCCCCGGCCGTTAGCCGGCACTGTGTTCTGCGGAGCCCGGACTTTCCTCTGTATTTCAAGCGATTACTTCCAGGGCCTGGTAAAAGAACTATTAGAAATCGTCGTCCGAATCTTCTGCAACGAGGATATCGCTGTCGTCTTCTGCCGTCTCGTCGGAAGCAGCCTCACCGCCCTTCGTGATTGTCTTGATGTTCTCGATATCATCGAAGATGTAGTTCTTCTCCTCCTCGGGTGTAAGAGAATCATCGAAGTAGATCATTCTCGAGCAGTACGGACATGTCTCGACTTCATCCTTGAGCTGCTTCAGCCTGAGGTCGATTACGAACTGCATCGGGAGAACCGTGTTACAGCCCATACATACCTGTCCTCTTACGGGAACAAGGCCTTCACCGTTCTTCTTCCTTGCGATGTTGTAGAACCTTGTGTAGAATTCCTCGCTGATGACGCCGCCTCTGATTTCGTCGCATTCTGCCGAGAGAGCTGCAATCTTCGTGTCGATTTCGGCAAGCTGGGAATCAACGACAGTCTTTGCTTCGTCAACCTTTGCCTTCAGGGAATCAACAACGCCCTGCTGCTCGGAAATCCTCTCCCCGAGTTCCTTTATCTGCTCGGACTTGGCCTTCTTTGCAACAAGAAGAGACTTGGCACGTGCCTCAGCCTCGTTGATCTGCTTGTTCATGGCCTCGAGTTCCCTCATCGTATTGAGGCTCTCGATTACCTTCTGATATTCATTGGACTGGTTGTCCGCATCCGCATACTGGATGGAAAGACTCTTCTCCTCGCTCTCAGCCTGTCTCAGGTCTTCTTCGAGACCTTCGAGAACAGCTTCAGCCTTCGTGAGGGCTTCCTCGTTCTCTCTCAGGGACTGGGGAATCATTTCTCTCTGATTCTCGAGATCCAGTTTCTCAGTAATAACACTCTGAAGTCTGATTAAACATTCAAGCTTCTGATTCTCTGCCATTTTATCTACCTTTCTCCAACAAAAACCTATCTTACAGGATTTTGACAATATGTTCTACTTGTTATCAGGACCAATCCTTCAATTGTCTCGACCTCTTGGGGTGTCTCAGTCTTCTCAGGGCCTTGGCCTCGATCTGCCTGATTCTCTCTCTCGTGACATCGAAGTAGAGTCCGACTTCCTCGAGCGTGAGTGCGTAGCCGTCGTCGAGTCCGAAACGCATTCTCAATACTTCCTGCTCTCTCTCCGGGAGGGTGCTCAGGAGCTCCCTTATCTTGTCCTGGAGAAGCTTGTAGGCTGTCTGGTTAGCCGGGTTCTCGGCATCCTTGTCCTCGATGAAGTCGCTCAGAACGCTGTCTTCCTCCTCACCCACCGGAGTCTCGAGGGAGATAGGCTCACGTGCAACACTCTTGACTGTCTTGACCTTGCTCTCCGGCCACTCGAGTTCGTCTGCAATCTCCCTGTCGGTCGGCTCACGCCCCAGAGTCTGCATGAGGTTACGCGACACCCTTACGACCTTGTTGATCTGCTCTATCATATGTACCGGAACACGGATTGTTCTTGCCTGGTCGGAGATGGAGCGGGTGATTGCCTGTCTGATCCACCAGGTTGCATATGTCGAGAACTTGAAGCCCTTGGCATACTCGAACTTCTCGACTGCCTTGATTAGTCCTATGTTTCCTTCCTGTACGAGGTCGAAGAACTGGAGTCCCCTGTTCGTGTACTTCTTTGCAATGGATACGACGAGTCTGAGGTTAGCCTTGATGAGCCTGTCCTTTGCCTGCTTGAGGATTACCTGACCGTACTGGATGTTCTTCACGTTCTCGATGACCTTGTCGGTGGAACACTCGAAATCGTTCTCGATTGTCCTGAGTTCCTTCTCGGTAAGCTGGAGGTCCTTGATGAGGTCCTTGATTTCATCACTCGAAAGATTGAGCGACTCTTCAATCGCCTGCGCCTTGTTGCGGGTTGCGAGGTCACGTCCGAGCTGTCTGAGCTCACGAGAGGACGAGATGCGAAGTCTCTTCTCGATTTCGTTCTTCTTCTTCGTACACTCGATTATCGTGTTCTTCGCGTTGATGAACCTGTCGGTAAGGGCATCGATTTCCTCCTGCTGGAGTTCAATCGAACCCACCCAGTCGGTGACGGGGATGTACCTGTTGGCCTCTAAGCTCTCGATTTCCTTCTCGGCATCCTTGAACTTCTTCGCAAGACTCTGCGATATTGCCGCATTCTCCTTCTTTATCTCGTTGTGGAGGCGGAGAATTGCATTCTCGAGTTCCTGGGGCTTCATGTCCTTGTGCTCTTCCCTGAATGCCGCATCCTTCTCGGCAGCAAGAGCCTGTGCCGCCTCGTTTCTCTCTTCCTCTTCCTTCTTGATGGAAGCCTGTATCTGGCGGTTTTCCTTTATGGCATAACGGCGCGATGCTTCACGGCAGAATTCAATCCACTCTTCCCTCGTCTCGAAGTCGCTGCGCTTTTTTCCTTCATAAATCGGAGACTTCTCGTTCGGGTGACCGCCGAGTCTGTCCAGGAGCTCCTCTCTCTTCTTCTTTATCTCGCCTTCCCTGTCGCCTTCGTCACCTGCAAGAAGAAGTCTGCTCTTTGCTTCGTTGTACTCGGCAATCTGGCGCGCGAACTCCTTACCCAGGGCATCCTTGTAGTTGAGGTTGTATCTTTTCTGGACAGAGAGGAATTCCTTTATGTCCTCGGGAGAGAGAGCGTCTTCGCTCTCCTCGTCTATCTTCGTGTTTATGTGCTTGATGACTTCCGTGAAGAAGGAGATGAGGATTCCGCTTTCCCTGATTACGGAATTAACAATCTGGGCACCCTTCTCCATCTGCTTTGCAAGCTCTACTTCCTGTTCACCCGTAAGAAGCTTCTCGTTACCGATTTCCTTGAGGTAGAGTCTGATCGGGTCGTCCTGCGAGGTGTCGTACTTGCTCGATGAAGTGTGGACGGCACGATGCTCGCTCGAGGTATCACTGAAGGAGGAGATGTCGATGAAGCGTTCGGATGACTCGGCTTCCTCGTCCGTGTCCTTCCACTCGTTCATGTTGTCTTCGGGGAATTCCTCTTCGCTCTCCTCTTCTTCCTCGTCCTCGTCGTCCTCTTCCTCATCCTCGGTCTTTTCGTCCTTCTTTTCCTTCTTGGATGAGAAATCGTCCTCCTCGACTTCCTTCTCTATTTCGTTGAGTTCCGCGACAGTCGGGTCGACGTCGTCGAACTCGTCGTAGTCGTCACTGAGAGGGATGTCGTCATCGTCATTCGTCTTACCCGAGAGATCGGCCTCGGTCGGCTCACCGTCGAATTCATCCGCATCGTCATCGGACTCGCGGTATTCGATGTCCCTCGACTTCGCTGCCTCGATGATTTCCTCATTGGTGTAGATCTTGCCGTATGTCTTTCTGGCTGTGATGATATCAACAAGAGAGATGAAGCCCTTTTCCTTGTAGAGCTTCTCAAGACTTTGAAATAATTCGCTAACAAGAATCTCTTCTGACATTTACTGTGTGTCACTCCTCGAATCGAAGCTCAGGATTTCCTTCCTGAGTTCGGCTATTTTCTTATCGTATTCAGCTTTCCTCGTCATCAGGGAAATCGATGTGTCTGCATCGGTATTCCCGATAAGGGAAATCTGCTGGTTCAGTATGTTCCTTTTTCTCTCCAGCGAGCGAAGTGATATCCTGACTATTGCTTCTTCAACGGCTCCGGTCCTGTCACGCCTGTATTCATCAAGTGCAAATGAGGAGCTTACGTAATTACGGACATCATCATCGCTTATATAGGTAAGGAATAAAGAATCCTCCTGAACATCGTCCCGCATGGCATTTTCAAGTGCCATATATATTTTCTGCGCATCCGAGTCCTCAAGGTCACCGAACTTGAGTCTGGTCCGGTACTGTGAGAACAGGCCTCTGTGATTACAGAGATAGAGCATCACGAAAAGATCGTAGCCGACACCCGTACGGATATCCCTCAGCTCCCTCTTTACGCTGCTCGCCCCGTTGTCCTCTCTCCGGTAACTTCCCTCTGCGCTTACCTTCTTCAAATCCTCCTTGATGACTTCCTCGTCCAGTCCCACGAGAGAAGCCAGAGAAAGTATGTAGCTGTCCCTCTCGACTTCGCTCTGACAGGAGTTCAGATATTCCCCGAGAGATCTGACGAGGTCCGACTTTCCTCTCGCATTCTTTACATCATAACGAGTTAAGTTATTTTGTACAAGGTAGTCGAATCCGGTAGAATAACTCTCGAACTCTCTCTTCACCCCTTCCGTGCCGCTTTTCTCGAGGAGCTCGGAGGCATCCTTGGCAGACGTGAGCTTATGCACCTTCTGCTCAAGGCCCGTGGAGTTGATTATCATGATCGCCCTGACTGTCGAATTCTGGCCCGCAGCGTCTGAATCGAAAAGCATGTGGAATGACGAAATATTCGGAAACCACTTCTTCATGTTGCGGCACTGCTCAATAGTGAACGAAGTGCCGAGTGAAGCTACAGCCGAGGTGAATCCCGCCTGGTGCATGGCAACGACATCGAAGTTGCCTTCGCAGAGTATGGGATCGAAGCCTGATTTACTGTCGGCTATCGTTTTCTTCGCTTCAAAGAGCCCGAAGAAGTTCTCCTTCTTCTGGTAAATCACTGTCTCGGGAGAGTTTATGTACTTGGGTGCCCTGTCGGAGCCGGATAGGTCACGCCCCGAGAATGCAATAGTGCGTCCCTGTCTGTCACGGATGGGGAACATCATTCTGTTGACGAAGAGGGGCCACTTGGGGTTCTTCTGACTGAAGAACCCCGAGCGTGCGAGAAAATCGTCCGAGTAGTTCTTCTTCCTGAGGAAGCTGTAGAGCCACCCCGGGGACGAGGGAGCAAACCCGAGCTGGAAGGTCTCGGTCATCTCGTCGGACACTCCCCTCTTTCTGAGGTACTCTCTCGCACTTTCTGCTTCCTTACTGTTCAGGAGAAGATAGTGGAAGGCCTTCTGAAGCCCTGAGTAGAGCTCGTACATGCTCTCCTTCTCGTCATGTCTCTTTCTGCCCTCTGAGGAGGTGTAATTACCCTCCTCGAGCGTGACCCCCGCCTTTTTTGCGAGAGTCTCGACAGCTGCGGAGAAATCGAGGCCTTCCTTCTTCATTACAAGTGAGAATATGTCTCCTGATTCGTGACAGCCGAAGCAGTAGTACGTTCCCCTTTCGTCATCGATCTTGCACGAGGCCGTGCGTTCCGTGCCGCCTCCGTGGAAGGGACACTTCACCCACTTGGAGTTACCCCTGTTCTCGATATGGGCGTAATTCTCCATTACATCGGAGATGCTCAATCTCCGCTTGATCTGATCGATGGTATTATCGGAAA
Source organism: Acutalibacteraceae bacterium (assembly GCA_963626075.1). Lineage (GTDB taxonomy): Bacteria > Spirochaetota > Spirochaetia > Sphaerochaetales > Sphaerochaetaceae > Ornithospirochaeta. The sequence continues at coordinate 8,218 of CAVFVX010000052.1, read as the reverse complement.
ACCTAGGCAACAATCTACTCCACTTTACAATATAAGCAAAATACGACGGAAAGTGAAAGAATTTTTTCTATTTTACGCCTTTCGGCTTCCTGAAAATAATATAAGGAGCGTTTTCCCTGCCCTTTTCGAGCTCTCTTTTTATCTCCTCGTAACTTACCTTCCGTCCCTTACCGATTCCCCTGCAGTACATCTTCTCGTTGTTCCAGGACTCCTGAGACTGAAGAACATGTTCCCAGAAGGGATAGGTTCTGCACTGCTCCGGTCTTGCTTCGTAGACTCTGCATCCTTCGGGAGAAAGAAATTCACAGTCATAGTTCGACTTTTCCGTAAGAGACACAAGAGAATATTTCCCGTAATCAACGAGGCGGCAGTAAGTGCGGATGAATTCATCGCGCTCGAGGCCGAAATAAGAAGAAAGCCTCTCGAGGTCCTTATCACTCAGGAATACATACCCCGGTTCCACCGAGCAACAGTAGCGGCAGCGCTGGCATTCGAAATTAAGACCGTTCTCGTAGAACATGTGAACCCCGTCAAAAAAAGGTCTTCGATTGAAGACCTCTTAGATACTGGAGAGAGAAGGATTCGGACCTTCGAAGGCTAAGCCAACAGATTTACAGTCTGCCCCCTTTGACCGCTCGGGAACCTCTCCAAACAACACGACTATTTAAAAGTAATTGCCCTCTTTAGTCAATAGAATTCCGATAAAAAATCCAACCATTTTTCACTCTTCAGATAACTGCTTGAAAATCAAGAAATTAGCTCTGGAGGCCCTTCAGGCGCAGTTTTTCCATGACTGCCGAGGGCACGAAAGACGACACATCAGTGCCGAATGAGACGAATTCCCTGACGGAAGATGAGCGTACGAAGAGGTGTTCGGCGCGCGACGAAAGATATACTGTCTCGACTGAGGGACAGAGGAACGTATTGTTGATTTCCATCTCGTGCTCGTACGTGAAGTCGCTGCCGTCCCGGAGTCCCTTCACGATAAAGGAGCAGCCATGCTTCTCTGCATAGTCGACGATGAGACCGGAGAATGCATCGACGTGAATATCGGGATAATCACGGAATGTATCTCTGATCATCTCAACCCTTTCGTCAATGGAGAAGAGATAGTTTTTCCTTATATTCGTTCCGACGAGAACGACAACCTCGTCGAAGAGCCGTGAGGCTCTGAGGATAATGTCAACGTGTCCGTTTGTAATCGGATCGTAAGACCCGGGGATTACGGCTTTCTTCACTTCTTGAGGCTCTCCACATAGTTCTTGAAGTTCTGGTAGTCTTCCTTGTTCTCGACTTCTATCTTCTTGACGATTGTGAACTTGCCCTCGTCGTCCTTACGGCAGATTCCGAAGGATCCCGAGCCGAGGTAGCTTATCGTCTCGCCTTCCTCGAGATGCTCTCTCTCCCTGAGTGCATTGAGAACACAGTCGAAGTGAGCGTAACCGTTGTTGAAGGAGAAGCATTCGGCAATGCCGTCAATCTTCTCTCCGCAGAGGACGCAGGTATCGAAAGGCTCCATGACAGTCGTCGGAGGAGGTACGGGAATCGAGGAATGGAAGGTGTACGCAAGCGGAGCGCCCGACACCTGGGAGAGTGTCGAGAAGCCGGAAATCGGCTGGGCCTTTCCCCTTCCCTTTCTGCGGTTCTTCCCCTTCGACTGCTTGGAATTCTGGGTATTCTTCGGCGCCTGCTTCTGTTTCTGCTTTCCGCCGCCGTTTCTGTTCTTCTTGTATGATGTTTCCAAATTCTACCTCAGAATGTATATCTCATACCGAAAGTGACAGCAGGATTGAAATTGCCGTAACCTGTCGGCAGGTACATGAGTCCGCCTTCGATGAAGAAATCAAGATTATCGCTGACATTGAGTTCATATCCCATACCAAGTGAAATAAGAACTGAACTGTGCTCCTTCGCTTCAGCGAATCCGAACCTGTATCCGACTCCTCCGATAAGATATACATTATCAGTAAAGTTATACTTCACTTCCGCTTCAAGGGAAAGATACCTGCCGAAATCATAGCCGACTTTCACCCCTGCAGAGAACTTGTCGGTAAACGAGAGAAGCACATCGGCGCTGAGCATATTGAAGGCCTTGGAAGGCTGAATCGACATATAGACCGTATCTGAAACGGAAACCGAGTAAGCCTTGATGAAGCTGCCCTTCTTTGTTACGGGGGCCTCTTCAACAGCAGTTTCCGCTGCCGTTTCTTCAGGAACGGGGCTCTCTTCTGTAATCGTGAATGTATGTCCGTTCTCTTCTTGTGTCTCAGCGACATCAACCTCTGGAGCTGAGAGTGACTCGTAGATTCTGTCGATATACCACTTCGCATCGCTTTCGAGATTCTTTGCAAACCAGACGATGTCTTCTTCTTTCTGTTCGGGATAGCTTAGCGTTACGACTCCGTCGGAAACCGAGTACATAACTACGCTGAGATAAGGATATGCATTCAGAAGCAGTGCTGCTGCATCAGCTATGTCCTTGTCCGTTGTTCCGTCCGGAATAGTGATTGTTGCATTATCAGTATAAGCCGTAATAGTCGATTCTATTCCCCTGTAGGAGAAGAGTGATTCATATACCGGTTCCACGACATCTTCGACTTCGACGATTACACTCGTAACGGACTTGAAGACGGGAGCTGCCGGAACTCTGGGAGTACTGCTTAGAGAGACAGCGGATGCCGTCTCCGAGAGAGACGAATCTGCTGTGAGATCAGCGGAAGACTCCGTGCATCCGTTTTCCTGAGCTGCTGCAGCTTCATTTCCGGCATTCTCCGTTGTCTCTGATCTACTCTCTTCAGCAGCCTGGGCTTCACTCTCCTCCTGAGCCTTTCTCGAAGACGACGGAGACGGCACGACGACCACGGGCTGGAGAGACGAGCGACCGGAAGTGATGAGAGACTCTGCAATGGAAGAGCTTTCACTTCCGTCGGTGTTCTTTCTGCAGGATGAAACAAGAGCGAGCAGAGAACACAGCAGTATTATCGTAAGTAATCCCTTTGTTTTATTACTTTTCATTTAATTCAGACCCTTTTGATTTTTGTGACAGTATTAATGATAAACGCAGTAAAAACTTAATACAATTAATATAGTTACAATTTTCCAGACGAAAAGTTCAAATACACACATATTTCAGATATTTGTCGAAAAAAAAGAGGCTGCGGAGAACCACAGCCTGATTTGTATGATCAATTCGATCAGAATGAATACTTAGCACCAACAGAGAGCGAGAGATTGTTGGACTTCGTAAGGAAGGAGTACTGATAACCGATCTCAGCGAATGCTGTGAGGTTATCGATGATCTCATACTCTGCACCGACTGCTGCGTTGAGTGTAAGACCGACCTTATTACCCTTGAAGGAGTAATCAAGTCCGACACCTGCTGCACCGTAGACCTTGATCTTTCCGAACTCAGCAAATGTGTACTTGCCGTATGCATCTGCATGGATGTACTTGTACTTGAAGTTGTAAGTAACCTCGAGACCAGCGGAGATCTTGTCTGTGAACTCAAGCTCGCCCCTGATACCGACTGCGTAGTTGAGGCTCTTTGCGTTGAAGTTGTAGCCGCCTTCGAATACGCCGCCGACCGACCAGGACTTGATGAAGCTTTCCTTAGCTGCGACAGGTTCTGCTGCGGGAGCGGGAGCTGCGACGACAACGGGTTCCTCTGCGACTTTTGCGGGAGATGCTTCGGCGACTGCAGTTTCAGCTGCGGGAGCTGTCTCGACGGCTGCTGCTGTTTCAGCTGCGGGAGCTGCTGCAACTGCTGTCTCTGTCTTAGCCATGGAAGCGTAGACTGCATCAATGAGGTACTTAGCTTCGCTTTCGAGTGTCGAGCATGCAACAAGGATGAGGTCATCGGACTGTGCAGGATAGTAGAGTGTGAGTGTGCCGTCAGCAACCTTGTACTGGACAAGAGCAGCCTCGGGATAAGCTTCAACGAGCATAGCTGCGCAGGAAGCGATGTCAGCTTCTGTTGTTCCCTCGGGGATTGTGAGAGTAGCGTGGTCGGAGTAAGCGACAACGTTGGATGTGATTCCTCTGTATGTGAAGATTGTCGAGAAGACAGGAACTTCTTCTGCTGCTGCTTCGACAACTGCCTCTTCCTCGACCTTTGCAACTGCAACTTCTTCAACTTCATCAGCTGTGAGGAGGTCGATGACGTACATTGCATCGCTCTCGAGCTGAGCAACTGCTGCCTGGATGAAATCATCGGACTGTGCAGGATAGAAGAGGATGAGTGCATCATCAACAAGGAGATACTGAACTGCTTCTGCTTCCGGATAAGCTGCAACGAGCATCTGGGCAAGAGCTGCGATATCTTCCTCGGTTACGCCTTCCGGTACGGAGAGAACAGCATAATCGCTGTAAGCGTAGATGTCGGATGTGACTCCCTTGTATGTGAAGATAGTAGAGAATACGGGTGTTTCCTCTTCAGCAGCTTCTTCAGCGACAACTGCTTCAAGAGCATCGTTGAGTTCGTTGAGAGACTGTTCAAGTTCAGCAAGGAGCTCACCGAGCATAGCGTCAGCATAAGCTGTGACAGCTTCGTCAGCATAAGCGAGAGTCTCGAGCTTGTAGTATGTGCCGCCGACGTACTCTGCGGGATAGTAGATCTCAAGTGTTCCGTCTTCGGGGATAGCATATGTGACATACTCTGCAAGTGAAGGATAAGCTTCGACAAGTGCGGAGATGAATGCCTCGATATCGGACTTGTAGATGTACTCTGCAGGATATGTGATTGTGGTCTTCTCGTTGCCCATGACAACCTTAGCCGTTGCGAGGTCATGATAGTTGTATGTGCATGTGATTGTACCGTCGTCAGCGATTGTGAGTTCTGTGTTCTCAACGACATCCTCGACTGCTGCTACGACTGCTTCGACTGTCTCTTCGACTTCCTTAGCCTCTGTGATTTCGTCGATATACCACTTAGCTTCGCTGTCGAGAGTAGCGATTGCTGTCTGGATGAATTCAGCAGCCTGCTCGGGATATGTGAGGAAGAGTGTGCCGTCCTGGATTGAGTATGTGACTTTTTCTGCTTCCGGATAGAGAACGAGAAGGAGTGTTGCGATGGATGAGATGTCATCCGCTGTTACGCCTTCGGGAATCGTGATGGAAGCATGATCCTTGTATGCAACGATATTGGATGTGACTCCCTTGTAGGAGAAGATTGCGCTGAATGCGGGAACTTCTTCCGCTGCAGCTGCTGTCTCTTCAACAACAGGTTCCTCAACCTTTACTTCTGCTACAGGTTCCTCGACCTTTGTCTCTACGACGGGTTCTTCAACCTTTGCCTCGACAACAGGTTCCTCGACCTTTGTCTCTGCAACGGGCTCTTCAACCTTCGCTGTCGTGGTTGCTGTAGTCGTTGTCGTCGTGGTCTTCTCGGCTGTAGTTGTTGTAGTTGTAGCAGCCGGTGTGGTTGCAGTAGTCGTAGCTGTCGTCGTGGTAGTTGTTGACGTATCAGCCTTCTTACTGCAGACACAGAGACCAAAAAGCATCAAAGTAGCAAGAACTGTTACAATTGCTAACTTTCCGAAACTCTTTCTTTTCATCATGTCGCCATCCTTATTTCCGTTTTTCTTCCGGAATAATTTACTCATATAACTTACACCGACACTGCAGTGCAAGCAAGGTATATTTCATACGGGTCGCCCCGTTAACCTTCATAATATAATAATCAAGTTCCCCGATAAAGAAAACTCAAAAATCACTCTAAGACCAATTATTGCACACAAATTCGATATCATGAAACAAAAAATCACAACCAACCGACGCAATTTCAAGTATTTTATGTGAAGTCTGTAAAGAAAACCGATGAAGTAACCGATGGTTACACATTCTTTTTTCCGCTTCACATAAAAAACAAAAATCCCTCCGGAGAGGGATATAGTCAGTACAGTCGGACTCAGACGCTCTTCTTGATGAGCTCGGGGACCTTTGCAGCCTTGCCGACTCTGTCTCTGAGATAGTAGAGCTTTGCCCTTCTGACGCGGCCTCTTCTGACGACCTCGACCTTCTCGATTCTGGGAGAGTGCATCGGGAAGATTCTCTCGACTCCGACACCATAGGAAATCTTTCTGACTGTGAATGTCTTTCTGATGCCCCAGTTGTTCTTGGAGATTACGATTCCCTCGAAAGCCTGGACTCTTTCAGTTGTACCTTCGACGATCTTGAAATAGACCTTGACTGTATCACCAACGCTGAAATTCTCAGCATTCTCTTTGATCTGCTTTGCTTCAATAGCTCTAATGATATCCATATCTATCATTCCTCTTCTTTATAAATATTCAATAAGTCTTGTCGCTCCTTTATGCTGAGAGAGGCATGCGAGAGCAGATCAGGCCGGTTGAGCAGTGTTTTTTCCAGCCCCTTGAACCTGCGCCATTCGGTAATATGACGCTGATTACCGGACAATAATACATCGGGAACATTTTTATTGCAATATACTTCCGGCCTCGTAAACTGCGGATATTCCAGCATTCCGTTCGAGAAAGACTCGTCCTCAAGACTCTCGTCTGTAATTACTCCCTCGATGAGGCGGTAGACGGAATCGATTATGACTACAGCTGCCGTCTCCCCGGACGAGAGTACGTAGTCCCCTATCGATATCTCGTCAGTCACATAGGTGTCTATCACCCTCTGGTCCAGCCCCTCGTAGTGGCCGCAGATGAAGACAAGTTCCTCTTCCTTTGAAAGTTCCTCCGAATACTTCTGATTGAGAAGCTTTCCCGAGGGAGTCGGGAAGATTGTCCTCTTACCTTCGAGTCCAAGATCCTTTATGCATTTGAAGAGAGGATCGGGAGAGAGAAGCATCCCCGCACCTCCCCCGTAGACGATGTCGTCCGTCTTCCTGTGGCGCCCTTCGGCATAGTCACGGAAGTTGACAATGGAATATGTTATTATGCCCTTCTCCACTGCTCTCTTCATGATAGAGGATGTAAAAAAAGGCTCCACCATTTCAGGAAAGAGCGTAAGAACGGTTATCTTCATTTATAATTCCAGAAGTTCGGGATAAATCAGTTCGAGTGAATTGTTCTCGACGGATACGCTGTTGACGTAGACCGGAAGTAAAGGAACAAGGTATTCCTTTCCGTTATCAAATCTCTTCACGCACAGGAGCAGCGACTGCGCACCATCCATCGTGTACTCGACACTTCCGACTGTTTTGCCGTTACTGACGACGTCCATGCCGTAGAGGTCTGCAACGTAATATTCGCCCTTCTTGAGCTTCGGGGCGTTTTCACGCGGGATAAGAATCGTGGACTTCGCAAGGAACCTCGCCTTCTCCGGTGTCGGGTATTCGACAAACCTCATGAGAAGGTACTCTCCCCTGTCTTCCGTCTTGTCGACAGAAAGGGAGAGCTCCTCTCCGGCCGGGGTTCTTACCGTACAGGTCTTCAGCTTCCTGAGGTGCGCTGTCTCGCCCGAGAGCGGATACACACGCACGAAGCCGTCGACACCGTGGGTCTTTCCTATGGTTGCGCTGGCCAGGAGAGGTGCCGCCATCAGTCAAGAATCTCCAGTGTGGCACGCTTGCCGTCACGGGTTGCGGAAGCTGAAAGGATTGTCCTTATAGCCTTCGCAATACGGCCCTGCTTGCCGATTACCTTTCCGACATCGTCCGGAGAGACTCTGAGCTCGAGTATCGTGGACTTTGCTCCTTCCACGACATTGACACTCACCTCATCCGGCTGGTCCACAAGGTTCCTGACCATGAATTCAACAAGTTCCTTTTCCATCTCGACTCCTTACAGGTTCATGCCTGCTTTCTGTCGAGTGTAATTCCCTTTGAGTTGAGAAGGCCCTTGACTGTAGGGGATACCACGACACCCTTTCCAATCCAGGACTTGACCTTGTCTTCCGAAAGGATGATCTGGTCGTTTGCTTCTACAGGTCTGTATGTACCGACTTCGTCGATGGTCTTGCCGGCAGCAGCGATTCTGCTGTCCTGAACGACAATCCTGTAGTAGGGTCTCTTCTTGGTACCCATTCTCTTGAGTCTCATTGTTGTGCTCACAGTTTTTCTCCTTATACTACTTGAAGACTCAGTTTCCGAACTGCTTCATCATCTGAGCCTGTAATTTCTTGTTTGTGGCAAGCTTCTTCATCATGAGCTTGCTCTTCTCGAACTTCTTCAACAGTCTGTTGACATCGCTCACGCTCGTACCCGAGCCCTTTGCGATGCGCTTGCGGCGGCTGGGTCCGATGATGCGGTAGT
>CAVFVX010000051.1:0-15184 GCA_963626075.1 Acutalibacteraceae bacterium | reverse complement strand
ACACATATGCCGCTGGATTCCTCTACGGCTATCTCACGGGACGCAGCATAGTCGACGCCTGCAACATAGCTTCATACCTTGCCGGAGAGATTATTTCGCGCATCGGTGCCCAGTTCGACAGCGAGTCCCTTCCCGGAATAAGGGCCTACATCGAGAAGAACTTCCCCGTTCAGGAGTAAGACGAAGGGTCATGCAGAGAGCATGGCCTTTCTTCAGACGGTTACTTTACTCTCTGTAAGACCGCTCTCGGTAAGAATCTTTCCGATTGACTCATGAATACTCAGTGAAGGGTTGTTACGGTAATATCTGAAGCCTCTGTAGCTTACCTCATCTCCTTCATTCCGCTTTTTCTTTCTCTCGACGATGAGTTCCGCTCTTTTCACAGCCTCGAAAACATCACAAAGCTGAAGTTTCGAAAGGCATCTCTTGAAATCCTTCTCCCTTTTGTATTCGGTAAGACTCCTGAAGCGTTCTCCGAATACCTGGTTGATGTTCTCCAGATACTGGTGTCTGTCATTTATGGGAGCATTACAGTTTTTCCTGTGCAGAATCATCCAGAGCTCGAACGTGAGATTACTGTAACCAAGAGAATATTCGATACCTTTCTCCCTGTTCGCTGTCTTCAGTTCATCCAGAACTGACCGGAATCTGATTTCATATTCCTTCTCATTGCTCTCCATGTCGCAGAGGTGGACTGCGGACGGCGTAGACTTGGAATTTACAGCCTTGGCGAATTTCATGGGATTCTGACAGACCCGGCCGATAATCGAAACATTATGCTTTCTTTCGCTGCAGGAATTAACCTGATTCTGCAGCCACTCGAGGTACCAGCGTTCCGTTTCACCTTCAACCGAGAAAGTATATTTCAGAGTTTCAAGCCGTTCAGTCATTTTTCTTCTCCTTCGCCTGAGCCATGATTTTCTCGAGTATCGGAGCAAAATCGACATCTCTTATGGCTCCGTATCTGTCGACAAAGTAATTGTTCATGTAGCTTTCACCCTTTCTCACTCCGGATGCGGTTTTGAAGTCGGCCAGTGAGTATTGGACACTGTCTCCCGTCTCATCCTCTCTTTCGACGAATTTGATTTCATCTCTTCTGAAAAGATTTGCGTCAAGGAATACCGGATTATGTGTATTGAATACGAGCTGTGCATGATTGACGTTTATCTCATCATTGTGGAAGACGTTTATGATGTTCATGAGTGCTGTCGGATGAATCGAGGCATCGAACTCATCCACCACAAGCGTACCTCCGTTCACAAGCGCATTGATGACGAGCGGAAACTCATTGATGAACCTGATTGTTCCGTATGACTCGAAAAGCTCGGCTGGAACCGTCTTCTTTCCGTCATCGAAGACTGAGCAGAGTACGGAACTCTCGTCATTGGCATTCTTTCTGTAGCCGAGTGCATTGGAGTTTATTCCGAACTCCCTTGCAGCTTCGGTCAGTGTCCTGTCTATATATACCCTGTTTTCAGCACTGTCCGGCATTGATTTATATATGCGCAGAGCATCCGACCTGTATACGACCAAAAACCTGGACGAGAACCAGTTCACTATCATATTGACCAGTTCCTGTGCGAAGATGGCCTTGAAGCCGTTAGTAAGGAAGAGTTCAGTATCATCAAGGCTGTTACGGGCTATCTCGACGGTTTTCGGATAGACTCTCTTTATGCTCCTGTTCACCATTGGAAGAATATCGGAAGTAAGATGCACTGAGAGATCATCTGTCCGTGAGAATATCTCCCTTGAATTGACGAGAAGTCTTTCACTTATGATTTTTCTCTTATGGTTTTCTTCCATGAAGGACCCGAGATCAAGAATGAGACCGTAATCCACAAGGTATCCCTTCTCGATGAACCTTATCGAAAAGGAAGTGGGAGTATTCCCAGCCCTGCAGTTGGGAACCAGTTCGAGAATGGAGGATGCGGCATCAGGAGAATAAGACGTGTCATTTCTGATGTTTCCCCTGAGGACAACCGCCTTCATTGTATCCATTGCACTTATGATGTTCGTCTTTCCCGAGGCATTGGGACCGTAGATGACAGCCGAACAGAGTCCCCTGTATTCCTTTATCCCGGCCTTTTCATGCATCACGCTGTAATCAAGTCCCGTCTGCCTGGACTTTGGCTCCATCGAGAAGACCATCTCCGAGCGGAAGGACTTGTAGTTTTCTGTTCTGAATTCCAGAAGCATGCTGTACCTCCATAATATTAATATACAGCAGAATCAGACTTAATCAACAGATTTTATGCACTATTTGCGAAAAATACGCAATTAGATACATATTTTTGTCTTTAAATTGGGGTTTCAGCATATATAAAGGCCCCGTCTCCGGAGCCTTATGTGTTGGTGTGTGGTGTTAATCAGTAATTCTCTGCAATGAGCTCAAAGTATGACTGAGGATGTGCGCAGACCGGGCAGACAGAAGGAGCCTTCTTTCCGACTACGACGTGGCCGCAGTTTCTGCACTTCCAGATCATCTCGCCGTCACGTGAGAATACGAGACCTTCCTCAACGTTCTTGAGAAGCGCAAGGTATCTCTTCTCGTGTTCCTTCTCGATGTTGCCGACAAGTCTGAATTCGTTGGCAATCTTCTTGAAGCCTTCCTTTTCAGCCTCTTCCGCGAATGTCTTGTACATATCGGTCCATTCGTAGTTCTCGCCTTCTGCAGCAGCCTTGAGGTTTTCGACAGTGGACTTTATCTCACCGCCCTCGAGGTACTTGAACCACATCTTCGCATGCTCCTTCTCGTTGTCTGCAGTCTCCAGGAAGAGTGCGGCAATCTGCTCGTAGCCTTCCTTCTTTGCCTTCGATGCGAAATATGTGTACTTGTTTCTTGCCTGGCTCTCACCTGCGAATGCAGCCATCAGGTTCTTTTCCGTCTTTGATCCTTTTAATTCCATGATTTTACCTCTCTGAAAGTTAGTTAGTACTATCTAAATAGTAAATGTTCCTATTAGTGATGATACTACATAATATCCCTGCTGTAAAGAGAACCACCCTTTTCATCGGGTGGTTCTTATTACATCTTATGTGCTTCTTATTTCTTGACGGGGAGAATTCTGACCTGCTTGTAGAGGCCTTCGCCCTCGCTCTTCGTCTCGACTCCGTCGACTTCGTTGAGCGCCGTGTGCACGAGTCTTCTCTCGAAGGGATTCATAGGATCGAGAAGGCGGCTTCTGCCGGACTTCCTGACGATCTCGGCAACCTTGTAGGCGTTGCGGATGATCTGCTCCTCGTGTCTCATGCGGTAGTTCTCGCTGTCCACGACAATCTTGATGTCCGGATCGAGGTTACCTGCATATACATTTGTGATGAGCTGGATGGCATCGAGGTTTCTGCCCTTTCTTCCGATGATATAGGAGGAATCGGGTGAATCTATGTCGAGTCCGACCTTGCTCTCGCTGCGGTAGCTGATTGTAGCCTTTCCTTCATAGCCCATCTTCTCGATGAGTGTGTTGACGAATTCGAGGACCTTCCTCTCCGTGTCGTTCTCGGCTTCGAGAACCTTGGCTGTATCGCTGCTTCTGTCTTCCTCGGCAGCAGTAGTTCTTTCCTTGTCGTCATCGTCGCCGTAGTAGACACGGATCTTGCAGTAGGGCTTCTTGAAGAGGCCCTTCTTCACGCATTCCACCACCTCGACATCGAAATCGACACCGTTGAGACCGAGTTCCTCGACGGCCGCCTCTCTCGCTTCTTCTTCTGTTTTTCCTTCAAAATCTTTATACATATCTTCAATTACCTCTGATTATCTTCTTTTCTTCTTTTCGGCCTTCTTCTGAGCCTTCAGAGCATCCTTCTCCTCTATCTCCTTCTTGTAGCCCGCGACCTTCTTCCTGTTGGTATAGATCTGCTGGATGATGGAAAGGACGTTCGATATCGACCAGTAGACGAGAAGTCCCGAGGGTGCATTGTAGAGGATGAAGAAGAAGAGGATGGGCATTCCGTATGTCATGAACCACATCATTCCCTTTCCGTTACCCTGCGAGGATGTCGTAGCACTCTGGGTTATCTTCATGGAGAATATCATGGAGAAGGTGTAGAGAATCGGCAGGAGATGAATCTTGTTGCCCAGGAACGGAATATTGAATGGCAGCGTGAAGATCGTCTCCGGAATGGAGAGGTCGTTGATCCAGCCGGGGATGAACATAGCGCCTCTGAGCGAGAAGTCCTTATTGAGGAGTCCGTAAAGACCGATGAAGATCGGGAACTGGATGAGAAGCGGTAGACAGGAACCCATCGGGTTGATGCCCTCTTCCTTATAAAGCTTCGCAACAGCCGCGTTCTGTGCTTCGGGGTCATCCTTGTACTTCTGCTGTATCTCCTGCATCTTGGGCTGGAGCGCACTCATCTTGGCAGTACTGTCCGTTCCCTTCTTCGAGAGAGGAATGAGCAGGAGCTTCACTAGAATCGTGAGCAGTATGATCGATACTCCGTAGTTGTGCGTTATGAAGTTGAAGCCTTCGAGAGCCCACTTGAGGATTGTCTCGAGCCAGCTCAGCCACGATACGTCCAGCGCCTTCTTGAGGGCGTGATCGCTCAGACCGAATATGTTGTCCTTGGCGTTGTCGTAGATCGAGAGCGTCGAGGAGAGCTGAGGTCCGCAGTAGAATGAGTAGACATCGGTCGTTCTGCTTTCGGAAGAAGCCGAGCGTGTCATGTAGACGGTGTTCTTCTGGCTGATTGTCTCACCCGTTTCCTGCACGGTTTCAGTGTAGGAGACCACGTTCTTCGTCTCGGGGATGAGAAGGAATGCGAAATACTTGCCCGCGACACCGACCCAGCTCATCGAATCGGATGAGGAGAAGTTACCGCTGGATACCGTCTTCTTGCTGTTCTTCTTCTCGAGCTTGTAATAGACCCTTCTGTAGTCGTAGTTTCCGTTGAGTGAATCGAACTCCGGACCGACCTGCGACCCAACAGATACGGTGTACATGCTGCTTCCGTCTCCGACGGGGAGAGCCTCACCGTCTGCAGAGTAGAGGGTTACGGCAAGCTGAATCATGTATTCCGAATTGTTGGGTACGGCGTACTTCTTCTCGAGAGTGAACTCCCTTCCGCTTTCCTCTTCCCTGTAGGTGCGCGTGAACGTCACCTGGGTTATCGTGTCGCTCTTTCCGCTGACGGCCTTGACCTCTGTCGTGTAGTCGAAGATGTCGTCGACTGCCTCTGATTTGTCGTCACCCCAGTAGAGCATGAAGGCATTGTTGTCTCCATCTTCCTTCAGGAGAAGATTGACATCGTTCTCTTCGTCATGGACAGAGCTGATTGTACCGCCCTTCGGGTCGAATGTGACAGAAAGGGAATCCGTCGTCACAGTGAAGGGATCGGCACTGCCGTCCTTTCCGACGGCTGTGTATACAGAACCCTTTGCCGTTTCCGTAACAGTCTCCTCCGTCACGGCGGTTTCCGTCGTGGTTGTCGAAGACGACTGAGCAAACATCTGCTGGACTGTCATACCTACGGTGATGACAATCACACAGAGTATGATTGCAATGATAGTATTCCTATCCATTTTTTCTCCGATGGATCTATTCTCAGTGCCTGGAAAGATGGAATGGGAACTCTGCTGATGAGATTGATGAGGAACTATTTCCCGTTTGACCTGTCCAGAAGCTCCACGAGTCCGGACTCAAGCAAGGAGAAAGAGGAAACCTTCCCAGGATATACAATGAGGACATAGTCCCTAGTGATTTCGTCTGTATGTTCCAGACTCGAGTGACGAAGGGGATAGTTGCGGAATACTTCCTTTGCTCTTCTTCTGACCTTGTTGCGGTCGACGGCCCTGCCGTAATGTCTGGCGGGGATGACTATCATCCTGTCGTAACCGAGTCCGTTGTCAAGACAGATTAATCGCATCCCAGGGCGGGAATATGCCTTACCCGCCTTGAAAATGCGATTTATATCTTCTTTTTTTCTGATTATCTCTGTCTTAGTATGGCTTCTTCTCATCGCTGACAGTGAGGCTGTATCTGCCCTTGGCTCTTCTTCTGGCCAGGACCTTACGGCCACCCTTAGTTGCCATTCTAGCGCGGAATCCGAATTTTCTTGTTCTCTTTGTCTTACTCGGCTGGTAAGTTCTGATACCTTTAGTGCTCATGCTCTAACTCCAATTTCTTAACGCTTCTCAGCGATGAATTTTCAAAAAATATGGACAATACTGCCCAGTCTCAAAATATTAGCAATCCCTCACGCCTCAGTCAATAACCCTTTCAGGGCCTTGCCGTCAAAACCGTTATCTTTTCTATCTTTTTGTCGGGAAAGAGGTCATTCCATCTCTTTATGACGCTCTTCTCCTCCATCTTCAGGAGCGACTTCGCCGAGAGCGACACGGGTGTCACGGAAATCCTGCCCCTGTCGAGGTCCTTGAGAGACGAGAGCCTGGTGCACGACGCAAGCCGGGGGCCCGCCACGACACTCCAGGAGGAGAAGTACCTTTCGAAGGAGAGGTCTATGTTGTACTCCTTAAAGAACTCCTCCATCGCATCCCAGAGATTCTTCTCTTTCATACAGACGGCCCTCCCTTACCTCTCTTTCCTTTCTGTCTTTCATCCTCTCGTTGTACTCCTCGTTCGGAAGGAACGTGAAGAATGCCTGGCTGTAACGGGGAAGGGATGAGAGAACCTTTCCCCTCTTTGCGCTGTCGAGCTCGAGAAGAACGTCGTCAATCAGCAGTATCGGCTCCTTCGATGTGAGGGAAGTATAATACACCGCCTCGGCTATTCTGAAAATAAGCGAGCAGAGCCTGAGCTGCCCCGTCGAGCCCGTCTGGCTGAACGGACCGTACTTGCTCATTATCGTGAAACGGTCGCGGTGGGGACCGCTGGAAGTGGTGTTCATCTTCATATCCCTCTCCGCGTTTTCCTCAAGATATGAAACGACAGCCTCCGCCGTCGCATCCTTCCAGGACGGCTGGTAGACGACGCCAAGGTCGTAGTCAGTTCCGGAGATATCGCGGAAGAGAGAGGGGAATATCCTGTTGAATTCGTCAACGGCCTTCTTCCTCTCGTCCATCATCATGAGGCCGTAGAGCGCAAGGCGGCTGTTGTAGAGGGCGGTGAGGGACATGTCTCCCGTCTTAACGGCGGCGTTGCGCTGCACAAGGACGCTTTTGTAGGACCTCATGGAATCGAAGAACGAGGGGGAGTAGAGACACATCATCTGGTCGAAGAACCTTCTTCTGTATTCCGGTTCGCCTTTGATGTAATTGATGTCCTCATGACAGAAAACTATGCACGGAAACTGATAAATCAGCGTCTTACGGTCCTTTATCTCCTTTCCGTCGAGGATTATCTTCCTTGTCCTGTCGTAGTAGGAGACCGTTATTCTTCCCTTTTCCGTACCGTCGGTGTAGTTTCCGCTTACGCTGAATCCCTCGTCTCCGTAGCGGGTGCATTCCCTGAGGGCTGAGGTGCGGAACGAAGAGCCGTAGGAGAGTATGTAGACGCTCTCGAGTATGTTGGTCTTTCCCTGTCCGTTCGAGCCGTAAAGAACAATATTCTCCGAATCCGTATCTATGGAGCCGGAGAATATGTTTCTGAAGTTCGTGTATTCGAGGGATGTGAATCTCATGCCTGCATCGGCATAAGAACGTAGAAGTAGTTCTTTTCCGGTTCGGGAGCGAAGATCATTGCTCCGCTCTGGGTGGTGAGCTTTATCTTCATGAACTCCGAGTCAATCTTCTTCACTGCGGGGAGAAGAAGGCCGCTGTTGAAGCTTATCTTCATCGCGGGTCCGTCGTATTCGCAGGGGATTATCTGCTTGGAGTCGCCGTAGTCGTTGTTCTCGCCGCTGATCATCACGCCGTCCACGTTGATGTCCACGAATATCTTCTTTGACTTGCTTTCAGTGAAGATTGAGGTGAGAGCTGTGGACTTGACCATTTCGTCAACGCTGAGTCTGCACTCATAAGAAAGATTCTGAGGAATGACTCTCTCGTAGTTGGGATAGTTTCCGCTGATGAGGGAGGAGCTGATGCTTCTCTCTCCGACTCTGGCATAGATGTTCTCCGTCGTCACTGCAAGCGAGAAGAGACCTTCTCCCGTGGATATCTTCTCCAATAGCTGCAGAAACCTTACCGGGACAATGACTGCGGGAAAATCGGGAATCTCCTGCTCGAAGGTGTTCTCGACGTATGCAAGCCTTCTTCCGTCGGTAGCAACCATGACGACCCTGTCGTCCTTCTTCTCGATATGGACACCGGTGAGGAAGAACCTCGTGGTCTCGTCGGAGACTGCGAAGCTTGTCTTGTCAGCCATGTCGAGGAACAATTTCTGGGGAAGCTGGAAGTAGCTGTCACCGTTACAGGGAATGATTTCTGGGAACTTCGATGCATCCATTGTTCTGAGGGATGTGTTGATGTTCTTCTTTCCGCTGACGGGACGAATCGTGAGCTTCGAGTCCTCCTCGGTGAACTCCATGTCCTCGTCGGGAAGATTCTTCAGAACCTCTCCGAACTTGTCACAGAAGACGGTCGTTGATCCGGGGACTATCGTAGTGACGGGAATCGTCGAGACGAACGATACCTTTCCGTCCTGCGCCTTGACTGTGAGTACGTCGTTCTGGTTCTCGAGAAGTACGTTGCTTGTCATCGAGAGCGAGTTCTTCTGACTTGTGAAGGCCAGAGCCAGTTCTATTTCCTTTCTTATGGTTGTGCATGAACAGTTGAATTTCACTTTTTGCAGCTCCTGATTATTTATATCTTAACATATATATTTTATCTTAGCAGTAGTATTAGTGCACGGAAAAAATGTTAAAAACTTCGAAATTCCATTATGTGCGAAATACTTAGGATGTGAAAAAACCCCGGGGAAAAAGCCTGCTGTTTTTCACATTCCGCATTCCGGTGTGGAAAACGGAAAAGGTTTTTAACATCCTCTTCCCCTTTTTCCACATTTTCTTCACATCTTTTTCCCGTCATTTCTCCTTTTTCGCAAGCATCTTCGTGACTTCGTTAATGGCCTTTCTTATCGAGTCGTCGGCTTCCTTCTGGGATTCCGTAAGATTGACCGAATACCTTACCGAGGTGTGGTCCTTGCTGACGTACTTTCCTATGTCGCTCTGTGTGAAATGTCCGACGTTGTATGCAACGTACATGGCTATCTGACGCGGAAGCTGTATGTTGCGGCGCCTTGAGGTTCCCCTCATGTCCACGAGGGAGACGTTGAAGTAGTTGGCGGCAGCCGTGAAGACGTCGGCTATCGTGAAGTCCACGTTGACTGCAGGAGTGTCGACTATGAAGCCCTTTATCTTGTTCTTCGCCATCTCAACCGTAGCCGGGGTTCCTACGAGCTTGCTGATTCCGCTTACCGTGAGAAGCGCTCCCTCGAGGTCTCTGACGTTGGTTCTGACAGTCTCGGAGATGTAGTCGAGGACGCTCTCATCCAGTCCCAGCTTCTCCTCCCTGTTCTTCTGGCGTGCGATGGCGAGCCTTATCTCGTACTCCGGCGGTCTGAGATCGACGTTGAGACCGCTCGAGAAGCGTGTCTTTAGTCTGTCGGTTATGTCGGTGAGTTCGTTTATCGGGCGGTCGCAGGTGAATACTATCTGCCTGTTGTTGTGATAGAGCTCCTCGAATGTGTAAAAGAGCTCCTCCTGCGTGGCATCCTTCTTCTGGAGGAAGTGGATGTCGTCTATGAGAAGAACATCCGCCTCGCGGTATTTCTTCTTGAATGCGCTTATGTTGTTGAGATTCGAGATGAACTCGTTGGTGAAGTTCTCTGCAGTGACGTATATGACGTTGAGGGAGGGATACTTCTCGGTTATGAAGTTTCCTATTCCCTGCAGAAGATGTGTCTTTCCGAGTCCTACGCCGCCGTAGATGAGGCAGGGATTGAAGGCATTAGTTCCGGGATTGAGGGCTATGACCTGTGCGGCCTTGTAGGCTATGTCGGAGTTCTCGCCCTTTATGAAGTTGTCGAGGGTGTATCTGGGATTGAGAGTGGGATTTTTCCTCTTCTCATTCCTGACCTTCTTCTCCGGCTCCTTCCTCTCTTCCTTTTTTCCGTCGCTTCCGACCGTCTTCTTTCCGGGCTCGGTTTTCACGGCCTTCTCGTCGACGACGAAGCTTACCTTCAGATTCTCTCCCGCCTTTTCTGATATGTAGTTTTCGATGACGGCGGTGTATTCCTCCATGACGGAGGTGACGAAGTCTGACGTCACCGCAATGGTGACGATGCCGCCGTCAGCGTCCTTTATGTTCATGTCGTCGAGCCAGCACTTCGCGTCGGAGGGAAGAGTGTTCCCGAGCATTATCCTGGTATCATTCCAGAGAGTTGATAAATCAGTCATAGTGACAATAATGATACCTAATTGATTTTGAGAGGGCAAGAAGAGAAAAATTAATTATCAGTATTTATTTAATTTTTTGCTCTTGAAAGATTTACAAAGCGGTAATTTTTTCGTGTACACCTTGTCTATGCTCCGCTGTTTATGGTACACTCTGCTTATATATTATAATAATCACGCACGCGCGTGAAACCCCAGTAAAGGAAATTTCATGGAAGAAGAAAAGAAAATCGCAGGTCACACTGCCGAGGAACTTGCGGCAGAGGTAAAGGCCGCCGAGGGTTACACTTCATCTGGAATCACCGTCCTCAAGGGTCTGGAGGCTGTAAGACAGCGCCCCGGTATGTACATTGGTTCTACCGGCATCGACGGTCTGCACCATCTTGTCTACGAGGTCATCGACAACTCCATAGATGAAGCCATGGCCGGCTACTGTAATGATATCGAGGTGTCGTTCGAGAACGGCCCGAAGGGAGAGATATGCTCCGTTGCCGACAACGGACGAGGAATCCCGGTGGACATGCACCCCGGAGAGGGAAAGAGCGCACTGGAGGTCGTCCTCACGCAGCTCCATGCCGGCGGAAAGTTCGATCACAACGCCTACAAGGTCTCCGGCGGTCTCCACGGTGTCGGTGTCTCATGCGTCAACGCACTCTCCGACTGGATGCAGGTCACGGTCTACCGTGCTCCGCACATCTACCGCCAGATATACTCAAAGGGTATCCCCCAGACGGGAGTCGACATCGTCGGTGATACGGACAGAACGGGAACGACTGTCAGCTTCACTCCCGACTTCACCGTCATGGAACCCAATTCCTTCGACTACGACACACTCTCGAAGAGATTCAGGGAGCTAAGCTATCTGAACAAGGGAATAACTATCTCCGTCGTCGACAGAAGAGGAGACGAGGAGAAGAAGGAGACCTTCCACGCAGAGGGCGGACTGACAAGCTATGTGAAGTACCTCAACGAGTACAAGACCGTCCTTTCCGACCCGATTTCACTCGAGGGCGAGGGAACGACCGAGAAGAACGGAGGCGACCCCGTCTCGATCGAGGTTTCCATCCAGTACAACGACAAGTTCGACGAGAAGGTCGTGACGTTCGTCAACAACATCAACACAAGGGAGGGTGGAACACACCTCTCCGGCTTCAAGGCTGCGCTCTCGAGGTGCTTCAACAACCAGCTCAAGAACAGCCAGAAGTACATGAAGATATATTCCGGCTCGCTCGACAGCAAGGATATCGCGGAAGGTCTCACGGCAGTCATATCAGTCAAGATTCCGAACCCGCAGTTCGAGGGCCAGACGAAGATGAAGCTAGGTAACTCCGCAGTCAAGGGTATCGTCGACTCTCTCGTCTACGAGAAGCTCACGAACTACTTCGATGAATTTCCGGAGGTTCTGGACAAGCTCCTGAACAAGGTTACCCAGGCGGCCCTGGGACGTGTCGCTGCCCAGAAGGCCAGGGACAACATCCGCAAGAAGAACGAAGGCGGCGGACTCCCGGGAAAGCTTGCCGACTGCTCGATGCATGATCCCGCACAGTGCGAATTATTCATCGTCGAGGGAGACTCCGCAGGCGGAAGTGCAAAGAGCGGAAGAGACCGTAACTTCCAGGCCATCCTCGCTCTCTGGGGAAAGATGCTCAACGTCGAGAAGGCACAGGAGGCGAAGGTTCTCAACAACGAGAAGCTTCTCCCCGTCATCCAGTCCATCGGTGCGGGAATAACACGCTACAACGCGGGTTCGCAGAGCGAAGAGGAGGAGAACGAAAGCGAGAGGAAGAAGGAGGAGAGACTCTTCGACATCAACAAGGTCAGATACCACAAGATCATCATCATGGCCGATGCCGATGTCGACGGAAGCCACATCAGAACGCTCCTGCTGACATTCTTCTACCGCTACATGAGACCGATCATCGAGAACGGCTATGTGTACTTCGCAATGCCTCCTCTCTACAAGTTCTCCGGCCCGAGAATCAACAAGCCGATTTACGCCTATACGGAAGATGAGAGAGCCGAGAGACTTGCGGAAGCCGTTGCGCTCACGGGTGACGTGAATAAGGTTGCCGTACAGCGCTACAAAGGTCTCGGTGAGATGAACCCCGACCAGCTCTGGGAGACGACAATGAATCCCGAGACAAGAATGCTTGGAAAGGTCCATCTCAAGGACGCCGAGGAAGCAGACAGAGTCTTCTCCATGCTTATGGGAGAGGAAGTCGAACCAAGACGTGAATTCATCGAGCAGAACGCAACCTATGCTCAGAATCTCGATATTTAAAGGAGAACGGAATGGACGATAACAACGACAACACAATCATTCCGGAAGAAGGAGAGGAGAAGCAGGAGACGAAGCCGGGTGCAATCCTTACATTCGATCTTGCCGACCAGATGAAGAGTGCCTACATCGACTACGCGATGTCGGTAATCGTATCACGTGCCCTCCCCGATGCCAGGGACGGTCTCAAGCCCGTTCACAGAAGAATCCTCTACTCCATGTGGGACATGGGCATAAGGTTCAACGGAGCCAACAAGAAGTGTGCCAGAATCGTCGGTGACGTTCTCGGTAAGTATCACCCGCACGGAGATGCATCGGTCTACGATGCCCTCGTCAGACTTGCCCAGGACTTCTCCCTGAGATATCCCGTGGTATTCCCGCAGGGTAACTTCGGTTCCATCGACGGTGACCCACCGGCAGCCATGAGATACACCGAGGCCAAGATGGCCAAGATCGGTGAGGAGATGATGGCCGACATCGGTAAGGATACAGTCGACTTCATGTCGAACTACGATGAATCCCTGACCGAGCCTGTCGTCCTCCCCGCAGCCTTCCCGTTCATGATCTGTAACGGCTCGAGCGGTATTGCCGTAGGTATGGCAACCAACATGGCTCCGCACAACCTCAACGAGGTTGTCGAGGGCATATGTGCGCTCATTGACAATCCGGACATAACAATCGAGGAGCTTGCGGAATTTGTTAAGGGTCCCGACTTTCCTTCCGCCGGTACAATCCACGGTAAGAAAGGCATAATGGATGCCTTCCTCACAGGTAAGGGAAAAATCGTAATCAGGAGTAAGTACGAGATCATCGACGCCGACCCGCACAGCAGGGACGACCTCAATAAGACCCATACTGCTATCTACTTCACGGAGCTTCCCTACCAGGTCAACAAGGCCGAACTCGTTAAGAAGATTGACGACTACCGCAAGGACGGTGTAATACCGGGAATCGCACAGGTCAAGGATCTTTCGGGAAGAGACGGTCTGAGAGTTGCAATCTACCTCAAGCAGGAAGCTGTCGCCAACGTAGTGCTGAATATGCTCTGGCAGAAGACGGCGCTGCAGTCGAACTTCAACATCTACAACCTCGCTCTCTACAACGGTGCTCCGAAGATTTTCAATCTCAAGGATATGCTCCAGGTCTACGTTGACCACAGAGAATCCGTCATCGAGAGAAGGACACGCTTCGACCTCAAGAAGGCAAAGGAAAGAGAGCACATTCTTCTCGGTCTCAAGATCGGTCTTGAGAACATCGACAGGGTAATTGCAATCATCAAGGCAAGCCAGGACAACACCGTTGCCTCCCTTGAACTCCAGAAGCAGCTGTCGCTCTCTCAGCTCCAGGCCGATGCTATCATCGACATGAAGCTCGGAAAGCTCAGCCATCTCGAAACCGACAAGATTCTCGATGAACTTGCTGAAATCGAGAAGAGAATCAGTGAGTACGAATACATTCTCAGCGCACGCGAGCACGTTCTCGAAGTCGTCAAGAAGGAGATCAGGGTAATCGGCGAGAAGTACGGTGACCCGAGACGCACTCAGATTGTCGAACACGAGCTCGACGATGCATCCCCCGAGGACTTCATCAAGAAGGAGGAGGTCGTGATCAACATCACGAAGAAGGGATTTGCAAAGAGACTCTCCGCTACCGAGTACAAGGCTATCGGAAAGGGCGGCAAAGGCGTCATCGGAGCAAAGCTCACGGACGGCGACTACGTTGACCACCTCTTCACATGCTCATCCCACGATGTTCTTACCTTCATCACCAACCTCGGCAAGGCTTATTATATAAAGGCCTTCGAGATTCCCGAGAGCGGAAAGACCAGCAAGGGTGCCAACATGAAGAACTTCCTCAAGATCGAGAACGATGAGAAGATCACATCAATCATCAATTTCAAGACAGAGGATATAAACAACGAGACATTCCTTCTCATGGTCACCAGGAAGGGCGTTACGAAGCGTGTTGTAATGACAGACTTCAAGAATGCAAAGACCAAGGGCGTCAAGGCTATCATCCTCGACGAAGGCGACGAGCTTGTAGAGACACTCATGGTGAAGGGTGACGACGAAGTCATGTTCATTACCAGAAGCGGCAAGGGACTCAGAACACCCGTCAAGGACATCAGAGCAATGGGCAGAGCCACACACGGTGTCTGCGCAATGAAGCTTATAGGTGACGATGAAATCGTATCTGCAGTGAAGGTTGAGGACGACAAGACAATCCTTCTCCTCACCGAGCTCGGAAAGGGTAAGAGAACCGAATTCAGCAACTTCATGCCTCACGCAAGAGGAACAATGGGTCAGAGAATCTACTCCCTTGCTGATGACGACAGAGTTATCGGAGCAGTATCTGTTACGGAGAACGACGACGTCATCCTTATCACGATGATGGGTCAGGTACTCAGAGTTGCAGTGGTAAACATCAGCAACCAGGGCAAGAATGCATCCGGTGTCATCGTTGCAAAGTTCAAGAAGAAGAACGACCGCATCAACGCACTCGACGTAACTGCCCATGAAGAGGACGTCCCCGAAGACGAGGAAGCTCCCGAGACAGCGGAATCTGAAGCTGTAGAGGCTGAGGAATCATCCGAAACCCCGGAAAACGAGTAAAATC
>CAVFVX010000050.1:0-15255 GCA_963626075.1 Acutalibacteraceae bacterium | reverse complement strand
TATAATTTCATAAGTGAAAGCGGATTTACCGCTCTAAAGTAAAATAAGCAGAAAGACTGAAATCGGCAAGCAAGAGAATGAATATATTTTCCCGTCAGATTGTCTTGTCCCAGATCCTCGATGTACTGTCAAAGAAGGAATTGAATCTTCCGCTCTCCTTCGGCTCCGTCGTCATCGTGCGTCCGTCGATGGAAACGTTGTAATACACAGTGCTCCCGTCTCCCTTCCAGTCTTCGCACCCGCTGACGTATTTCACACTGAGTACTCCGTCCTTATATGTCACCTCGAACTCTGCACTGTTACTCCCCAGAGTGCCTCTTGCGAGTCCCTGGGCCGTATCGTAGAACTCCAGCTCCGCACTCCCGCACTGCCATTTCGTATTCGCAAGAATGCCGAGTCTGTCATCCTCAACGGCACAGGATGAAAGCAGCAACAGAACAGCCAGTACAGATACAATGAAAACAAAGCTCTTTCTTCTCATGCCTTACATTATATATGCGGAAGAAGTACGGGACAAGAAAAGAAACGGTGTAGAAAATCCGGGGGGAAAACACAGAGAAAAACACCTTTTGTCCCGGAAAAAGACGACTTCCGGAGTACTTTTCACTGAAAACAGCTCATCCTTCAAGATAAATTTCCACTAAAACTGCCCGTTCTTCAAGATAATTGTAAAGCCTTCTTACAGGGAAAATGTTATCGTGCAAGTAATTAAGGTTAAAAATAACGACCAGTCGGAATTACGGTTTTTCCATAATCGGCGTCATTTCACCTCAGAATCGTCATCAGGAGGAGTGACAGAGAGAGCGAAAGAAGACCGGATGTGAGATTGACGGCGTCGTTGTCGAAGCCCGGAATGCCGCGCGCCCTGGGATTCCTTCCCTCCCCCGTATACTCCTTCTCCGTCAGTGTCCCGTCAGGAGCGCGGAAGTGCTCCTGTACGGTAGCCCCCAGGACGGAGTCGATGACGCACCCGAGGAAGCCGCATCCGGAAATCACGAGAGCCTCGTGCCAGTCGGGGTTGATTATGAGGACATGAAGAAGAGCAGTCAGTACCGAGCCGAGGGCGGCGGCGAGAAAGCCAAGTACCGTAACGCCTCCGCTTATCCCCTTCGGGACGGGGGTGAAGGTTATTATCGAGACGGGATCCTTTCTGCTCATTATGCCGAAGGTCGAAGCCCACGTGTCGGCCATGGCTTCCGCCATGGAAGCCGAGAAGCCTACGATTGCTATGGAATAGAAGGATGGAGTCCGTGTCAGGAAGAGCGCGAGCACTGCCGGAAGTCCGTTGGCCATCACCTGCATTATGTCTCTCCGGCTTCCCTTGGCTTCACGCTTGTTGTAACTCCTCTTGAGTTTCGAGAGTATCGAGCAGGAGACGAAGAAGAAGAGGAAGATCGAGAATGCCGAAAAGCCCCCGAGATAGAGGACGATGAAGCCCAGTACGAATGCCCCGACGAGGCCAGAAGGCGTCAGCCACCTCTTCAGGGCGGCAACAAGTACTATAAGGAGCAGCACTCCGACATATATGGAGATTAAGGCCCAGAGAGGCAGGAGCGACACCTTCCCGTCGAGCACGGACAACAGACTCTGCATAGCCGGAATTCTAGATTAAGAGTCTCTTTTTCTCAACAGTCAGAGTGTGGAGAAGAGCTCTGAGAGGAGCGCCGCGGCAAAGGGAACCGAGACGTTGTCGACAGTGGACGGCGAAAGATTCTCGACGAGTGACATGATCAATGCAAGAAGAAGAGCATACGGCAGAGACATCTTAGTGAAGCAGAGTGCGCAGGCAGCCGTGACGGCAGCCATTGCGAGGCTTCCCTCTATGCTCTTATGGTACTTTCCGTAGACAGTGTAGCCGTGCCTTCCCCACTTCGTGCCGACGACGGCGGCAAGGCCGTCACCGAGCCCCATGACTAATACGCCCGTAACAGCGCTCTCCGGAGTAATTATTCCGAGTATCTCGAGGAGCACCACTCCCGATACAGATACCGGATAGAGCACAAGCCCGAGGTTCCTCCTTTTATCCTTCATTCCGAGGCCCTTTATCATATCGGTAGCCACCGCGAAGGCGTTGATGAAGATGAAGAGGACGGGAACCGCAATGCGGTACACGGGATTCTCAATACAGTATTCCGCAGGGATTATTATGAATGACGTCAGGATGTGTATGAACTTCCTCACGTACTCGCTTTTCCAGTGAGCGCAGTGCGAAAGCAGGAAGCCCGCGAAGACTTCGGCGGTCACATAAAGAAAGCAGAGAACAGCGATAAGGAAATCCGACATACGGGAATACTACAGAGGAACGCAGGTTTTGTTAAGGACCTTCACTTTTTCTCCACCGTATTGCATACACTTTTCTGAATTCTGAATAAAACCGCACATGAGAGTGCAAGGAAATACAGTTTTCACACGTTAATTCACGATTCAACTCTCTTGATTTGCATAAATATAATTATTAAGATGAATATGCTTTGCATAAAAATGCAAAAGAAGGTGAATACAGTGAAAGAACGCAACAACCGCCTTTCGGCTTTGAAGGAAATAATCAAGAACAACCGCATAGACAACCAGGATACACTCCTGGAGCTTCTGGAGAAGGAAGGCTATTCAGTTACCCAGGCCACCCTCTCGAGAGACCTGAAGATGCTGAAGGTCGGAAAGATATCCGACGGCTGGTCTGGCTACTACTACGCCCTTCCCGACACAGACCTCATCAGCGAGACGGAAAAGAGCTACATACAGGACGTGAGGCGGGGAATAATCTCCATCGAGTTCTCGGGTAACTTCGGCGTCATCAAGACACGCCCGGGACACGCGAACAGCGTAGGCTTCGCCCTCGACGTGCTGGCGCTTCCCGAAATACTGGGCTCCCTCGCAGGCGACGATACAATCTTCCTCATCCTCAGGGAGGGAATGACGAAGGAGGACCTTCTCGAGTCCTTCAACTCCCGCATTCCCGAGATAAAGGACTGAGATAATCAACCACAGGCATTTATAATCCATCTCCGGATTCGTATAATCTAAACAGAAACACAGAAAAAGGACGGGAAGAACATGGAATACAATTCTCTAACATCTGCAAAGTCCTATGCAAAACTTACACAGGATAAGAAGGCTGACATCCACTCCCTGCTCACGGCAGAGAGAATCGGAGAATGCTCGATAAAGCTCGGCGGAGGGCTCACATACAACTGGGCTGCGATGCCTGTCGACGACAATATAGTGAAGGATCTCCAGAAGCTCGCCGACGAGATGGAAGTCACGGATAAGTACAGGGCACTCCTCTCGGGTGAGAGAATGAACACGGGCGAGAACAGACTGGTGCTCCATCAGCTCACACGCGGTGCGGTTCTCTCCACTCCCGTCGAAGCGGACGGCGAGAACAAGGAGGAGTTCTACAGGGGTGAACTCCAGAAGATAAAGGAATTCTCATCGAAGGTCAGAAGCGGTGAAGTCAGAGGATCGACGGGAAAGAAGTTCAAGACGGTCTGCCAGATCGGAATCGGCGGCAGCGACCTCGGGCCGAGAGCTCTCTACATCGCGCTCAAGGGCTGGGCGAAGGGAACGAAGACGAAGATGCTCGAAGGAAAGTTCATCTCCAACGTCGACCCCGACGATGCGGCATCCGTAATCGACGGTCTCGACCTCGAGACGACACTCTTCGTTCTCGTCTCCAAGAGCGGAACGACACAGGAGACACTGACGAACAGGGATCTCGTGCTGAACGCACTCTCCTCCTCTCCCATCGAAGGCTTCGAAGCCTCGAAGCACATGGTTGCAGTCACAAGCAAGACAAGCCCGCTGAGCCGGGACAAGTCTCTTCTTGCATCCTTCTTCATCGACGACTACATCGGCGGAAGATACTCCTCCACCTCTGCCGTCGGCGGCGTCATCCTCTCGCTCTGCTACGGCTTCAATACATTTTCGAAGCTCCTCAAGGGTGCCCATGAGGAAGACAGACTCTCGCTTACGAAGAACATAAGAAAGAACGGCGCACTGATGGATGCACTCATCGGAGTATATCTCAGGAACATCCTCGGCTGTCCGTCCACTGCCATTCTTCCCTACTCACAGGCTCTCTCACGCTTCCCGGCACACCTCCAGCAGCTCGATATGGAATCCAACGGAAAGCACGTCGACAGAAACGGAAAGGCTGTCGACTACCCCACGGGCCCGGTGATTTTCGGAGAACCCGGAACGAACGGTCAGCACAGCTTCTACCAGCTCCTGCACCAGGGAACGGACATCGTTCCCCTGCAGTTCATCGGCTTCAAAAAGAGTCAGAGAGGCTACGACCTCGTAACCGACGGCTCCACAAGCCAGGAGAAGCTCAACGCGAACCTCGCCGCACAGATAGTCGCCTTCGCTCTCGGCAAGACTGACGAGAACCCCAATAAGGAGTTCTCGGGCTCGAGACCCTCGTCCCTCATCTACGGCGAGTCCCTCACTCCCGAGGCTCTCGGCGCACTCCTTGCACACTACGAGAACAAGGTCATGTTCCAGGGCTTCCTCTGGAACCTGAACTCCTTCGACCAGGAAGGCGTACAGCTCGGAAAGAAGCTTGCGAAGAAGGTTCTCTCGGGCTGCGAGGGAGACGAGGTGCTCCTCGCGTACAGCTCCCTTCTCAAATAAGAAGAAAAATAAGCATCAAGTCCCTTCCATCAGCGGAAGGGATTTTCTTAAACTGAGGTCATTATGGTCAGGAAAGGTTTCGACAGTCGGAAATACATTGAAGAACAGACAAGATACATACTCGAACGCGTCGCCTCGAGAAGCGGCAGACTCTACATCGAATGCGGAGGAAAGCTTCTCTACGACCTCCACGCTTCCCGTGTTCTCCCGGGCTTCGACCCCAACAACAAGATGGCGGTCCTCCAGTCCCTCAGGGAGCACCTCGACATAATCATCTGCATCTACGCCGGTGACATCGAGAAGAGGAAGATGAGAGGCGACTTCGGAATAAGCTACGACGCAGACGTACTGAAGATGATAGACGACTTCGCACGCTACGGTCTCAAGTGCGACAAGGTCGTCATCACCCGCTTCAACGGCCAGACATCGGCCGTGCTCTTCAAGGAGAAGCTCGAGAGAATGGGCATAAAGGTATATACCCACCAGGCAACTCCGGGCTACCCGACGGACATCGACCTCGTCGTTTCCGACGAAGGCTACGGAAAGAACGAGTACATTCCCGTCGAGGCTCCGGTCGTAATCGTCAACGCACCCGGCCCCGGAAGCGGAAAGCTCGCAACCTGTCTCAATCAGATGTACCATGAGGCGAAGATGGGCCTCAGGCCCCAGTACTCGAAGTACGAGACCTTCCCGATCTGGAATCTTCCCCTCGACCACCCGGTCAACATCGCATACGAGGCAGCCACAGTGGACCTCGGGGACGTGAACCTCATCGACCACTTCCACCTCAATGCCTACGGAAAGGTTGCAGTCAACTACAACAGGGACCTCGAGGCCTTCCCGCTTCTCAAGAAGATCATCGAGAGGATAAGCGGAGAGGAATGCCCCTACAAGTCCCCGACCGACATGGGCGTCAACCGCTGCGGCTTCGGAATAACCGATGACGAAGCATGCAGGGAAGCGGGCCGCCAGGAGATAATCCGCCGCTACTTCAAGACGCTCACGGACTACGCTTCGGGACTTGCTGACGAGAACACGGTTGCAAGAATGAACTCCATCATGGACAAGGCACAGCTGACGCCGGAGATGAGAGCAGTCGTGCTCCCCGCACGCGAGGAACTGAGGAAGGCAATCGAAAGCGGCAAGGGCAAGGACGGCACGGTATGTGCGGCAGCCCTCGAGCTTCCCGACGGCAGAATCGTGACGGCACACAACTCCATGGAGCTCCATGCCTCGAGCGCACTCGTACTCAACGCCCTCAAGGTGCTTGCGGGAATAGAGAAGGAGAAGGACCTCATCAACAGCCGCATCATCGCATCCGTCACCGCAATGAAGAGGGATGTTCTTTCGGGAAAGGGCGTGTCGCTGAACCTCGACGAGACACTCATCGCTCTCGCAATGTCGGCAGCGGAGGACGAGGAGAGCAGAAAGGCCCTCGAGAAACTCCCGCTTCTCAGGGACACGGAAGTGCACATGACGCATATCCCGTCCCCCGGCGACAGTTCGGGACTGAGGAAGCTCGGTGTGCAGTTCACCTCCGACCCCAAATACCCGGCGAAAAACGTACTCTGAACATCAAAAGTGTACAAACTCTTGCAATATGTCGAATTGTGTAAGAAGATATTGTCATGTCCGATATAAAGAACGACAGGAGCGACAGGCTTTTCATAGAGGGAGTGGGAAAATTCTTCTCCCTCACTCCGGAAGCCCTGTCCCCCGATGATATAAAGAATCTGAACAACATGTCCTACCCCAAAGGGGTCAAGAACAGGTACATAATGCACGCTCCCCTGCATACGACGGTCACGTCGTACATAATACCGGTATCCGACGGGGGAACGGTCACGGCCTACTTCATACTCGACAGGGCCATGAGGGAGAACGGCGCGATGCCGCTCGTCATCTTCTTCCACGGAGGAGGATGGCTCCATGCGAACATGGATTTCTACCTGACATACCTCAGGTACTTCGCACGAAGGATGGAATGCGCGGTGCTCCTCGTTGATTACAGGCTCGGCCAGAACTACCGTTTCCCCACAGCCGTCGAAGACTGCTATGACTCCGTCCTCTGGGCGATGGAGGGCGTCAGATACTGGAAGGTCGACCCCGACCAGGTCTACATCGCAGGAGACGGCTTCGGCGCGACCCTCGCCGCAACGTCGACAATGCTCCTGAGAGACCGCAAGGGCCCCCTCCCCGCGGGAAACATTCTCTTCTATCCCCTCACCGACGGCAGGCTCAGAACCCAGTCGATGGAGACGTACAAGGAGACACCGGTGCTGACGCAGAGAATGCTCGGCTTCTACATAAAGAACTATTCACGCGAGACGAAGGACAGCCTCTCTCCCCTTATGAGTCCGCTGCTCTCCCCCGACCTCACCCGTCTTCCTCCGACGCTCATCATAGCCGCAGGAATAGACCCCCTTCTCGACGACTCGGTACTCTACTCCGAGGCTCTCGTCAGAGAAGGCGTGAAGTCCAAGGTGCTCATAGCCGAAAATGCAATGCACGGCTTCATGCCATTCAAGCACGGTAAGGGAAGAGAGGAAGCCGAGAGCGCCGTCTACCAGATGGTCCACGGCCGCAACGTCGACGCAGTCGAGTTCCTGACACCGAAACAGTTCAGAGCTCTCAGAAAATCCAGATAAACAGGGAAAACAAAAAAGGCAAACCCATTCTTCCAGACCAGGTCAAAGGGGGGTACGCGGCCGGGAATATAAGAGAACGGGTTCACCCAACACCAAACAGATACACGGTATAAACCGAATACCAAGTATATAATACATACAATTACACATTTGTTCAGCAAATGTTAATAAATTTTACAATTACCTTACATTCTCTTTACATTTGTCCGTTATTTAACATCCGTCCCCTCCGAAGACCACCGGAAGAAAACGGACAGTCTGCCGGAGAAGTGAGAGTTATCACATTATTCAGTCGGAAATTAACATCCGGAAAAAGAGGAAAAAGGTTGACGGAATCTCCCTCTGCCATTACATTATGCACCATAAAATGCACATCATAGAGTGCACGAAGAGGCTTAACAAATGGCACCGAAAACGAAGTTCACAAGGGATGAAATGCTCACTTCTGCCGTCTCGATAGTACGCGAGAAGGGCGACGGAGAGCTCACGGCAAGGGCTCTCTCGGAGAAGCTCGGGACCTCGACGAGACCGGTATTCACCTGTTTCGGGTCAATGGAGAACCTCAGAGGAGCAGTTCTCGACGAAGCCGAGAAGATACTCGATGAGTATCTCATGTCGTCGATGCGCTCGAACCTCGCATTCTTCGGAGTCGGCATGGCATACATCCGCTTTGCGCGCGAAGAGAAGAATCTCTTCCGTCTTCTCTTCTTCTCGAACGGAGAGGCACTGAAGGTAATGGGGAGAATACAGGACATCACAAGGCCCGCGATGAAGAACATCTACAATCTCTCGGACGACGATGCCGACTTCTACTTCGACGACCTCTGGCTCATGGTCCACAGCTATGCCACCCTCATCGCGACCGACTGCTGCCCCTACTCCGACGGCGAAATAGCCCACTCCATCTCGCTCATGTCGCTCAGTCTCTGCAAGGCCCTCAAGGAAATACCGGGCTTCCGGAAGGGCGGCTACGACAAGGACCTTCTCTTCCGTGAGCTCATAGACGGAAAGACAGATACTGACAATGGAGGAAACGACTGATGCTTTCATTCTTTCTGCTCCCGCGGACCATTCTCATACTCTCTGCGGTGATTCCCGCCCTCATACTTCTCATCAAGGTCTACAGGGCCGACAGACTCGAGAAGGAGGATCCCGTATTCATCCTCCTCCTTGCCGCATGCGGAATATTCTCCACGCTCATAGCACAGGTGCTGGAAGAAGTCGGCTCGTACATACTCTCGCTCTTCTTCACGAGGCCGACGCTGCTCTACAAGGCCCTTCTATACTACGTCGTCGTGGCTCTGAGCGAGGAAGGCTCGAAGTACATACTCCTGAGGCGTAAGACACGCTACAGTCCAGAGTTCAACTGCCAGTACGACGCAGTCGTGTTCGCAGTGGCCGTGTCTCTCGGATTCGCCCTCTGGGAGAACATCATATATGTCCTGAGGTACGGTTTCTCCACGGCCGTCACACGTGCCCTCACCGCAGTTCCCGGACACTGCTCCTTCGGCGTTTTCATGGGAATCTGGTACGGCCGTGAGAGGAAGTATGACATCGAGGGAAGAATGGGTCTCATGCACGCATGCCGCATCCTCTCCATTCTCGTCCCAGTACTTCTCCACGGAACCTACGACTTCCTCTGCTCCGTCGATACCGAGCAAAGCGCACTGTGGTTCCTTGCATTCATAGTCGTTCTCTTCCTTGCGTCCTTCTTCTCCGTGAGAAAGACGAGCAGGGATGACAGGTACCTCTGAGAAGACGAAAAGTCATAATCATCACTGTCAGATGGAGGAAATCCAACTTTTTTGAATTTTTCTTTTTGTTCTTTTGAATTCCTGGCCTAAACTATCTGTAGGGAGGAGCACAGTAAGCAAATAAAAGACCACCTCTGAAAGGTGGCATAACCCGCAAGGGGCATTTTGAACATGTTTTTATTTGGACATGCTGTGTAACACCTAGAGATTAGTTTAGGCAAAGGGGAAAGTCAAGATGAATTTGAAAGAGACCGATTACTACGTTGGACTGGACTGCGGCACAAACTCCATAGGTTTTGCCGTCACCGACACAGATTACAACCTGCTGCAGGCAAGACATAAGGATATGTGGGGATCACACCTCTTCGATGAAGCCTCCACTGCCGAACAGCGTAGAATACAGAGGAATTCGCGCAAGAGACTTCAGAGAAGAAACGAGAGAATCAAACTGCTTCAGTCAATCTTCGCAGAAGCCATAGGCAAGATAGATCCTACATTCTTCCTGCGTCTCAATGAAAGTGCTCTCTGGCAGGAAGACAGAAGCTATGACAACAAACAGCCTTTTTCTCTCTTCAATGATAAAGATTACACTGACGAAGACTTCAATAAAGAATACCCGACTATATATCATCTGCGGAAAGCACTGATAGACGGCTCGGCAAAGCAGGACCCGAGACTGGTTTACCTCGCCCTGCACCACATCATCAAAAACCGCGGGCACTTCCTGTTCCCCGGAGATAATCTTGCGTCAGTGAATGACATATCACAGGTAATCAATGCCCTGACTGAAAGCTATTATGCAATATTCGAAGAAGAGCTGAATTTCGATAACCCCGAATCAATAAAGGAAGCTCTTGAACTTAGAAGAAAATCGGAAAGACTGGACAAGCTCTGCGAAATTTTCCTTTCAACAAATGACAAGCGAAAGAAGACTGTGCTGAAGATGGCGACTGGTTACAAGGTAAAGCCTCAGGCAGTCTTCGAAAACGATGAATATGAAGAGCTGCCCTCAATAGAGTTCTCGAAAGCATCATTTGAAGAACAGGACCTTCCCGTACTTGAAGAAAGTCTGACAGCAGATGAATTCAAACTTGTGGAATCCCTCAAAGCGCTTTATGACTGGTCTCTTCTGGCTACAATCATGGCAGGAGAAACCTTCATCTCCTCTGCAAAAGTCAAGCAGTATGAAAAGAATGAAGAGGATTTGAAACTTCTCAAGGAGGCAATAAGAAAATATGCACCGGAGAAGTACAACGAGTTCTTCCATGGAGAAAAGGACAGCTTCGCCGCATATATCGGATACAATCATACGAACAAGAAGTCGCAGGAAAAACGTATAAAGAGAATCAGCACCGAGGATTTCTACAAAGCCATAAAGAAGATTCTTGACCCTTACAAGGAAACAGATGAGAAGGTGAAGAAGATTCTGGACAGCATCGAAAATGACTCGTTCATTGTTCTGCTGAGATCTTTCAGGAATGGTGTACTCCCATATCAGATTAACAAACTCGAACTGGATATGATTCTGGAACACGCATCAGGATTTCTGCCATGGCTTAACGAAAAGGACAATGGCGGGCTCACTCCTTCCGAGAAAATCGTCTGCATCATGAAGTTCCGTATTCCCTATTATGTAGGCCCTCTTGTAGACGGCAGCAGAAACAAAAATGCCTGGATGGTCAGAAAGGAAGAAGGAAAGATTCTCCCGTGGAATCTTGAAAAGAAGGTCGACATCGACAGATCTGCCGAAGAATTCATCAAGAGAATGACGAACAAGTGCACTTATCTTCCGACAGAAGATGTCGTGCCGAAGCAGTCTCTGCTCTATCAGAAATACATGGTTCTGAATGAGATAAACAACATCAAACTCAACGGAGAAGACGTATCTGTCGAACAGAAGCAGGATATTTATCATCTCTTCGAGCAGGGGTCCGTAACACCGAATAAAATCAAGAAACTGGCCGTAGCAAGATGCTGGGTGAAAAAAGGCGATGACGTCGATATCTCCGGCATCGACACAACAATAAAATCCTCTCTCTCCTCCTACATCGCTTTCAAGAGCTATCTCGACAGTAACAAACTACAGACGAAAGACGTCGAGAATATTATCAAGTGGCTGACACTGTTCTCCGACGGCGGAAAGATTGCAAAAAACAAAATCAAGTCCGTCTATGGAGACAGACTGTCCTCCTCCGAAATAAACAGAATATCCAATATGAAGTTCGCTGGATGGGGGAATTTCTCCCAGAAGTTCCTATGCGGAATCGAGGCAATGAATCCTGAAACAGGAGAACTGACAAACATCATCGGTCTTCTCTGGAATACCAACTACAACCTGATGGAACTCATCAATGACAAGAGAACGGGAATACCAGAGCAGCTTTACGCAAAGCAGCCTATAAATGTGCTCTCATACAACGTCGTCGACGAAGCGAGAGTTTCCCCGAAAGTCAAACGCCAGATCTGGCAGGCCCTCCGTATTGTCAAGGAAGTAGAACATGTCATGGGACACAAGCCCAAGAAGGTTTTCATCGAGATGACAAGGTATGCGGGAGAAAGGGGAAAAAGAACGAAATCCAGAAAAGACCAGCTCTTGGAGAAACTGAAAGACACCCATGATCCGGAAGTCAGAGAAATCTATGATGCAATTGAAAAGGAAGACGGAACCCTCATCACGAAAAGAGACAAGCTGTACCTCTACTATACCCAGCTGGGCAAATGCATGTATTCGGGAGAGAAGATTGATCTTGATGACCTATTGTCCAACTCGAAGAATTACGATATCGACCACATATATCCCTACTCCAAGTCAGATGACGACTCCCTGGAAAACAAGGTAATAGTCAAGTCATCACTCAACAGAGAGAAATCGAATATCTATCCCCTCAGCGAAAGCATCAGAGCAAACATGAGTTCATTCTGGCTCAAGCTGAAGAATATGAATCTGATTTCCTCTGAAAAGTACAGCCGTCTGATCCGCAGCACGGCACTAAGTGAGGAAGACCTACAGCATTTCATAAACAGACAGATTGTCGAGACGAGCCAGAGCACCATAACACTGGCCAGAATTCTTGAGCAGTACTACGGAGACGAGACAAAGGTTGTCTACTCAAAGGCAGGAAACGTCTCTGATTTCCGAAAAGAAAATAACCTTCTCAAATCAAGAATCATCAATGACCTGCATCATGCTAAGGATGCATACCTTAACATCGTTGTCGGCAACACTCTATATGCGAAGTACACATCAAAGTTCTTCCTGAAGGAGAAGGAAAACAACTTCAATCACAAGTTCACATTCAATGTTCCAGGAGCATGGATTGCCGATAGGGATACTTCCTTGAACATAGTAAAGAAGAACATTGCAAAGGATACCGTCCTTTTCACTAGACAGCCGGAAATGAGAACAGGACAGCTCTTCGACCTTAACCTCAAGGCCAAACACAGCGAACAGGGAATGATTCCATCTAAACCGTCATTAGCAAGAGAACACAATGCATCCGACAAGGAATGGACAGACAAGTACGGAGGTTACAACAGCTTGTCAGTCAGCCATTTCGCTCTTATAAAACGCAGTGACAAGAAGGAAGATGTTTACACGTTCGTTAAGATTCCGATGATTCGTTCTACAGAGTTGCTCAGCACAAGTAATCTCTTGAAGTACTGTACTGAAGAACTCGGATACAAGAACGTCCAGATAATAAGAGACAAGGTCTTATTCAATACACTACTCTCCGTTGACGGCTTCCTAATGACCATAACCAACAGTATGAACAAAGGTGCGACCCTCGGCCTCGAATCTGCAGTTCCTCTTCTTCTGGATGAAAAGACAACCCAGTATGTCAAACATCTGGAAAAATACACGACAAAGAAATCAAAAGATAAGAACTTAATCCTTGATGAAAAATACGATGAAATCACAAAAGCCGAGAATGAAAACCTGTACCAGCTACTTCTGAAAAAAGCAAAACAGCCAGTCTTCAAGAACCGACCGGGAAGTGCACTCAAGATTCTTGAAGAAGGATTCGACAAATTCTGTTCTCTATCTACGGAAGAACAGGTATCGGTCTTGATAAGCCTCCTCTCGTATCTCGGCATGAACAATGGAACAACAAACTTTAAATTGATAGGAGGAGGCCCCGCAAACGGAACCCTAACTCTCGGGGTAAATATTACACCATCAAAGAAGAAGGTTTTCATCATCGACAAGAGTATCACTGGTATATACGACAGTTGGTATGAGTTGAAGTAATGGGGTGGCGGGTAATCTCAGTCAGCTCCAGGTCAAAACTGGAGCTGAAGATGAACTATCTCGTCATCAGGAACGAAACCATAAAGCGTGTCCACATTGACGAGATATCTGTACTGATTATCGAAAACACGGGATGCTCGATGACTGCGGCGCTGCTGGAGGCTCTCTGGAAAAAGAAAATCAACGTAGTCTTCTGTGACTCGAAGAGAAATCCCGCAGCCCAGATTCTGCCCTTCTCCGCCCGGTTCGAATCGAACTCCCAGCTCTTTATCCAGTTGAACTGGGATGAGGAGATGAAGAAACGTGTCTGGTCGGAAATCGTTAATCAGAAGATTATGAAGCAGTCCGACAATCTACGCCGGGTAAACAGAGAACTTGCCGACAAACTCATGGATTACACGAAGGAGATAGAACCGGGAGATGTGACCAACAGGGAGGGACATGCTGCAAAAGTCTACTTCAACGCCCTCTTCTATCCAGAATTCTCACGCGATTCCGAATGTCCCGAAAATGCCGCTCTGAACTACGGTTACGCCATCATCCTCTCCTGTATGAACAGAATTATCGTTGCCTGCGGCTACTCCACCCAGCTCGGCATCTTCCACAAGAACACATTCAATCAGTTCAATCTCGGTTGCGATTTGATGGAACCATTCAGGCCTCTGGTTGACTTCCGGGTATCCCAATTGAATCTTACAAATGAGCTTACACAGGATAATAAGTACAAACTCATGGAAATACTCAACGAGGAGGTCTTCATCAACAGGCAGAGGACAACCGTCCTGAATGCAATGCAGATATATGCAAGGGGAGTATTCTCCGCAATCGAAGAGAAGGATATGGCTTTCTTCAAAGCATACGACTATGAGTTTTAGGTTTATGAGAGTATTTGTCTTCTTTGATCTTCCTGTCCTCACAGCCTCCGACAGAAGGGAATATCGTAAATTCAGAAAGTTCCTTATCAAGTCAGGCTTCATCATGCAACAGGAATCCGTATATTCAAAACTGACGCTGAACGGCATGGCTGCGAAGACGACGGCGTCAAACGTCAAGAAACATGCCCCGCCTTCCGGTGTTGTCGAACTCCTGATAGTTACGGAAAAGCAATATGCAAACATCGAGTACATCACAGGACAGGAAAACAGCGAATATGTTTCGTCCCTCGAGAGGTTATTGATTTTATGAGTATCCTGCGTCACTTCAACTGGGAACACGAAGTCGTGTTCAATGATGGTTCCGTCACTCCCCTGATAATCGAAAATCCGGTTACGCTGAGGAATTATGTTCTCGAGCTGAGCAGCCAGATTAGCGGCAATGAAGGAGATTTCGTTCTATCGGAGGATAACCAGGAGATATCCATTCCGAAGAATCTGGCTTTTGTCTCCAATCCGATAACCCTTGAATTTGACGAGAAGAAGATAAACGCCAAGATTAGCAAGGACCTTCTTCTCCTTGTAAGCAAGAACTCGGAAATCCAGAAGACAACATTCCCACTTCTCTCAATGCTGGAGAGCTACGCAGAATCTGTTGTGGAGGAATACGGATACAACATCGCATATGGCGATATCGACGAAGCGGGAATCATTAAGATGCTGAATTTCCACATAAACCAGGAATATGACTCTCCTGCCGACAAGCTCATCGAATGGATGAACATTACTCACGATATCTTGCAAATCGATAACTTCGTGATTTTGAATCTCTTTCTTTTCTTCACAGAGGAAGAGGTGAAAATCCTGTGCTCAGAAGCATCATCCTTAAAGCACAATCTCCTCCTTGTTGAAAGAGCAAACATCTATAACCAGCCAAATTCCATACTCATTGATAACGATGACTGCGAGGTGTTCAACTGCCCTATTGGATAGTATATTTTATATTCTCTATACACAAGAATCCCATTCCAGATACTTGATTGAGGTTTGGGAGCTGTGTAACAATCGATAAGCGCCTAACGATCGCGGAGTCGGGCAAT
>CAVFVX010000049.1:0-15309 GCA_963626075.1 Acutalibacteraceae bacterium | reverse complement strand
CTGCACAGGGTTCGGGAAGTACTGCACAGGGTTCGGGAAGTACTGCACAGGGTTTGGGAAGTATGACCCAGGGTTTGGAATGGCAGGTTTTGTTAATCCTGACAGCTTGAATCTTACTGGACGATGTCTTCACTGTTGGTTTTCGTCGTTTTGTGATAAATCGTCGGCGTTGACAGCCTGACTGACGGCTTTTGTCCTGATTATCGTTTTGTCGTTCTTCGTGCCGAAGTTCTGTGTGTCCTCCTTTTGGCTTACTCTCGTTGACAGCAGGAAGATAATAGTGTACAAAATAAGTACGAAAAAGAGTACAGATTTTCGACAGGAGGTATCTTTATGCTTGCAGTAAAATCCATGAATTTCAGAGCTGATTTCAAGTCGTTCTGCGAAAAGGCTTATGATGGTGAGATTCTGATTATTTCAAGACCTCACGACGAAAATGTTGTCATGATGTCACTGACTGAATTCAACGAGCTCATGAAGGCAAAGAGAAATGCGGAGTATCTGGCGATGCTTGATAAATCAATGGCTGAAGCGGAGAAGGGCGGTCTGATTACCAAATCCATTGAAGAGCTGGAGTCCTATGAATGAATATAATCTTTACCCCGACAGCATGGGAGCAGTATCTCGAATGGCAGAGTGAAGACCGGAAAGTCCTCAAGCGGATAAACGAACTTGTCAAGAGCATAGAACGTGACGGACTTCTCAGCGGAATAGGAAAGCCCGAGATTCTGAAATACAGGAAAGCCTGCTCAAGGCGCATAACTGATGAACACAGACTTGTCTACAGCTTTGATTCCTTCCAGAACCTTATTATCTTCTCCTGCAGGAATCATTACGAGGAGTAATCTTTCTGAGTGCTCCTGCTGATGTGGTGAAGGAGTGGGTTTTCTATTCTCTTCGTATCGGATGCGAGACGTAAAACCGTATCAAGCGATCGGGAAGGAGATCTGAAACCCTTCCGACAATACGGGGACGGCGGGGGCTGTCCCTTTGTTATGGCTTCCCTCTTCTTGACCGCAGATGGTTTTATCTATACCTTATACTTCGATTGTTATGCGTGATACGGAAATACTGTCTCTTCTCCTCAGATCTCGTCTTTTCGAGGAGAAGATAGACGAAGAATTCAGGAAGGGTAACTTATACGGTACCACACACCTCTCCATCGGGCAGGAGGCGAGCCACACGGGACTCTGCCTTGCCCTCGAAAGAGGTGACTTTTTCGTACCGACACACCGCTGCCACGGTTTCAACGTGGCCTCCGGTTCAGATATATACTCCATGTTCAGTGAAATGCTCGGGTCGCGCCACGGCCTATGCATGGGACTCGGGGGGAGCATGCACATGACTGATCTCGAGCACGGGAATCTCGGCTCCTCCGCAGTCGTGGGCTCGGGTATTCCCCTTGCTCTCGGTGCATCCTATGCACTTTCGAGAGAGAAGAAGAATAACATCTCGGTCGCCGTATTCGGAGACGGGGCGTCGAGCAGGGGAACGCTGCACGAGGCTATGAATCTCTCGTCGGTGTGGAATCTCCCGATTCTTTTCTTCATGGAGAACAACCACTACGGCATGTCCGCATCCGCCTCGAGGATGATTTCGACATCATCCGTCGCCTCAAGGAGCAGCGGCTACAATATTGAATACCTCAGCGTTGACGGCAACGACTTCGATGCCGTTTATGAAGCAGTTTGCAGTGCACGTGAATATATTCTGAAAAACAACCGTCCCTTCTTTCTTGAAACGAACACCTACCGTCAGTGCGGACACAGCAAGTCCGACAGACTCCTCTACAGAAACCGTGAGGAGGAGAGAGAGTGGAAAGACAGGGACCCGATTCACGTCTTTGTTGAAAAGCACGGAATAACGGAAGATGAATATGAATCCGTATTCAGGACTGTGAAGGCTGAAATCAACGATGCCTGGGAAAGAGCGTGGAAGGACAGAGACGATGTCGTGTCCCTCGAGGAGGCGAAGGCCTTCGTGATTCCTCCTTCTGAGAAAGCACCGCTCTGCACTAATCCCGGTAACAGACACAGTGCGACATACAGGGAAGCCGTAAGGGAAGCCCTGGGGGCTCTCATGAAGAATGATGAGAGAGTGTCACTGATCGGGGAGGATATAGGAGTATACGGCGGATGCTTCGGCGTCACGGGGGACTTATATAAAAGGTATTCCTCGCAGATGAGGGAGACTCCCGTGAGCGAGGAGACATTCACGGGTATGGCTGTCGGCGCATCGTTCCTCGGTGAGAGGCCGATAGTCGAGATAATGTACGGCGACTTCCTGACGCTTGCTTCCGACCCCGTGATCAATCACGGAGCAAAGTCATATTTCATGTCAGCTGGTGCTCTCCGCTGCCCTGTAATCATCCGCACTGCCATGGGCGGCGGTACGGGCCACGGCGCACAGCATACGCAGTGCCTCGAGAATCTCTTCTTATCCGTTCCGGGGCTGAAGGTCATTGCACCGTCCGATGCTCTCACGGCAAAGGCACTTCTTCTTTCTGCGGGACGGGAGAACTGCCCGGTGATATTCCTCGAGCACAAGGCTCTCTACGGCGACCCCGGCACTGCCGGAGACGATGACTATACGCTGCCCCTGGGAAAGGTCATTGTCAGCGGAGAAGGGAATAAGGTACTCGTCATCGGCTACTCGAGGCCTTTTGCTACTGCAAAGAAGATTCTTTCTTCTGACGAGTGCACTTTCCTCGATATCGCATCCCTGAGGCCCCTGGATGAAGACGGCATCAGGGAATACGCATCACGCTTCGAGAGGATAATGATTGTCGAGGATACCCCTCTTCAGGGAAGCGTTGCGGAAAGCGTCATCAGATGTGTACGTGAAGCGAACACTTCCGCAGTTATCGTGACGGTGACCGCCGAAGACATGCCGCTTGCCTTCACAAAGAGACTCGAAGGCGAAACACTCGTCTCGAATAGTGATATACTCTCTGCATACGCGAGGCTTACAGATGAACGATAAGACCAGAGATATTCTTTTTGCTCCGGAAGTACCGGATGACCTTTTCTCGAACAGGAGGGAGGTTCCCTTCTACGACCTCGTCGGGAAGAGAATTACGGGTAAGACGCTTTACTATCCTATTCCGTACAACGCCGTTCATGAGAAAAGTACCGTGAGTGCATCTCTCAAGGCGGAGAGGTATCTCTTCGGAAAGCTCAACGAAGCGGGCTACACAATCTGGAAGCCCGTATATGAGGACGAGGAGTTCACGCTCCTCGTGGAGAACGGCGGAAAGATGTATCTCATCGTCTTCGTCCTCGACAGCGAGAGCGAAAGGAAGGTGTGGAGGGCGCTCGAACTGAGGTCCTCATACTCCGTAGTCGTCGTGAGGGACCGCAGGGTGAAGGAGCCGGAAGGCGTCATCGGCGTAACTCTCGACGAGGCTTTTG
The DNA here is from genome assembly GCA_963626075.1 of Acutalibacteraceae bacterium. Classification (GTDB taxonomy): domain Bacteria; phylum Spirochaetota; class Spirochaetia; order Sphaerochaetales; family Sphaerochaetaceae; genus Ornithospirochaeta. Next base: position 11,899 of record CAVFVX010000049.1, on the reverse strand, counting down.
ACTCTTTCAATTTTTTATCACGTTAATTATCATTAGGAAAAACTGAAAACTTAGGAGTTTTTATGGATATAGATGTAAAGAATCTCCATCCTCTGGAAGTCAGGCTTCTGCGTCATGTAAGTCTCGGTGAGACAATCACTGCAGAGAGGATTACCTCAGAGCTCGGCTACAAGGTGGGACAGTGCAACCAGGCTTTCTCGTGGCTATGCGCCAGAGGATGCATGGAAGAGACGGGAAGAGAGAAGAAGACTCTCTATGAACTCACGGACCTCGGTAGAGCATACCAGAAGGACGGTATGCCTGTTGAAAGAATCTTCGCTTTTATCGGTAAGACTCCTTCCACAATGCCGGAAATCAGCGAGAAGCTCGGACTCGAGAAGAGTGACACGGGCTCCGCTTTCGGCCTCCTTTCCAAGTCCGGATGCGCTAAACTTGACGAGGAGAAGAAGGCTCATGCCGTTTCAGATACCCTTCCTCCCGAAACTCTTCTTCAGCGTAAGCTCCTCGACAGAGCTGTCGGAGAAGTCTATCTCGATGACGCTTCCCTTACGGAAGAGGAGAGAAAGGCTGTGCAGCTTCTTGCAAAGAAGAGAGGCGCTTCCTCGTCTCCCTTCAAGCTTGTCGAGAGAGAAGAGGTAAGCTACGCACTCACAACGCTCGGTGACGAAGTCAAGAAGGCTGTAATTGAAGCCAACATAACGGGTGAGGAGTTCGGAGTACTTACTCCCGAGATGATCTCCTCGGGCTCCTGGAAGAACGGATCCTTCCGCCCGTACGGAATCAACGCCCCCGTGTCCCGTCTGATTCCGGGTAGACACAACCCGTACGGCAACTACCTCCAGTGGGTGAAGGACAAGCTCACATCCCTGGGATTCGAGGAATTCGACGGACCGCTTGTCGAGAACGAGTTCTGGAACGGAGATGCGCTCTTCATGCCGCAGTTCCATTCCGCGAGAGACATTCACGATGTCTACTATGTAAAGGACCCCGTACACTGCAGGGAGATTGAAGAACCCTGGCTTTCGAGAGTCGCAAGGACTCACGAGGACGGCGGTGACACGGGTTCCCGCGGCTGGGGCTACCACTTCGACCACGAGTTCACCCGCCGCCAGGTCCTCAGGAGCCAGGGCACGGTACTCTCGGCTCATCAGCTTACCAAGGCAAAGGTTCCCGGAAAGTACTTCGGAATCGTGAGGTGCTTCCGCTACGACCAGGTCGATGCGACACACGGTGCGGACTTCTATCAGACAGAAGGCATCGTACTCGGCAACGACGTCAACCTCAGAAACCTCCTGGGACTCCTGAAGATGTTTGCAGAGGAGATTGCGGGAGCCGAGGAAGTCAAATACGTTCCCGGTTACTTCCCGTTCACGGAGCCGAGCATAGAGGTACATATCAAGCACCCGGTTCTCGGATGGTTCGAGCTCGGTGGAGCCGGAATCTTCCGCCCGGAGGTAACGAAGAGCCTCGGCGTAGACGTTCCCGTACTCGCATGGGGACTCGGAATCGACAGAATGGCTCTCATGCACCTGGGTCTCAATGACCTCAGGGAGCTCTTCACTCCGGATATCGAATCCGTAAGAACAAGGAGGGGAAACTGATGCCTAAGATTGATGCACCCGAGAAACTTTTCTTCTCGCTTCTCGGAAAGACAATGACAGATGACGAGCTTGTTGACATCTTCCCCGTTGCCAAGGCCGAACTCGACGGTCACGACACGGCGAACCATGTAATCAAGATCGAGCTCAATGACACGAACCGCCCCGACCTCTGGTCTCCGGCGGGAGTTGCAAGAGCACTCAGAACCTATGAAACTGGTGAAATTCCTTACTATGACTTTTTCTCCACGAAGGACGAGACGAAGGACAGCGAAGGAAGGATGATCATCGACGACGAGAGCGCAAAGGGAATCAGGGACTTCTCGATAGGCTTTGCATGCCGCGGCGTCGAAGTCGACAACGACCTGCTTGTGAACCTCATCCAGAGCCAGGAGAAGCTCTGCTTCAACTTCGGCCGGAAGCGCAAGACCATTGCAATGGGAATCTACCGCTCGGAGCTCATCAACTACCCTGTACATTATGCCGCAGTGGATCCCGACAAGACGAAGTTCGTACCGCTCGGAATGACCGAGGAGCTTTCTCTCAGGGAAATCTGCGAGAAGCACCCCAAGGGAAAGGAGTACGGCCACATCGTCTCCTCATTCGATAAGTTCCCGTACCTCTATGACGACAAGGGCGAGACTCTCTCGTTCCCGCCCGTCATCAACTCCGCCCGCATCGGCGCAGTCGAAATCGGTGACAGCGAATTCTTCATCGAGGTATCCGGTCCGATTCTCAATGACCTCCTGCTCGCAACGAACATCCTCGCATGCGACTTCAGCGACATGGGCTTCGAGATTCTCCCGATAAAGGTACTTCTCAATCAGGATACACCCTACGGTAGGGAAATCACGGTTCCGTACTATTTCCAGCAGCCTCAGAGAGCATCCATAGAGGCAATCGGAAAGAAGCTCGGTCTTCCTCTTACGGGAGACGACTGTGTAGCTTCCCTCAAGAAGATGGGTGTCTACGCAATCCACGATGACGAGTACGTCTACATCGAGTGCCCGGAATACAGAAACGACTTCCTCCACGAAGTCGATGTCGCGGAAGACGTGATGATCGGCTACGGACTGGGTAACTTCACTCCCGTCATGCCGACTGACTTCACAGTCGGAAGACTCAGCGCAGTGGAGGAGCTCTCGAGAAAGGTCAAGGACATCATGGTCGGCATGGGCTTCCAGGAGATGATGTACAACTACCTCGGCTCGAAGAAGGAGTACATCGACAACATGCACACATCGGGCGACGAAGCCGTCTTCATCGCAAACCCGATGAGTGAGAACTACGAGGTCATAAGACCCAGTATTCTTCCGTGCCTCCTCGAAAGCGAATCGGTTTCCGGACACGCAGTCTACCCGCATCTCATCTTCGAGTGCGGCAAGATTACGGTCAAGGACCCGTCTGACAACAGCGGAACACATACTGCCAACAGCATGGGCTTCTTCGCTTCCAACGTGCAGATCGGCTACAACGAGGCTTCGTCCTACGTCCAGACACTGATGTACTTCCTGAGAAAGGAGTACACGCTTCTTCCCGTCGAGAACGACGAGAGATTCATTCCCGGACGTGCGGCATACATCATGTACAACGGAAAGAAGGCCGGCATCTACGGCGAGACACACCCCCAGGTTCTCGAATCCTGGAACTGTGCACTTCCCGCAATAATGTGCGAGCTCGACCTCGACGTTCTTCTCGGCTGAGAAACCGACAGATAGCAAAACAACCGCCTCAGATAATTTCCGGGGCGGTTTTTCATTGCGCATTTTTATTTGCCGTGGTATTATCATGGTATAATAAAGCCATAAGGAGTTGACAGTATGCCGAAAATTGTCCCAATCAGAGATCTGAAGAATACAAGCGAGATTTCATTGATGTGCAGAGAAAGTGATGAGCCTATCTTTATTACAAAGAACGGCTACGGAGACATGGTCATCATGAGCATTCATGTTTACGAGGAAACACTGGAAAGACAGAACATATATGACAAACTTGCAGTCGCCAAAACGGAGATTGAGCAGGGAAAAACCAAGGATGCAATGGCTTCTCTTGCCGCTTTAAGGAAGAAGTATGGGGTATGAACTCAGGATTTCGGACTCTGCCGAACGTGATTTTGATTCCATTATCTATTACATTTCCACCCTGCTGGATGAAGGTGTAGCCGCAACCCGTTTTGTGGATAAAGTGGATGAGGCTTACAAGCAGTTGATTAGCAATCCATACGTTTACTCCGTGACTGACAATTTGAGATTGCAGGGTGAAGGATACCGCAAAATTGTAATCGGAAAATATCTTTTGATGTTCACAGTAGACGAAGAGCGGAAATGTGTTTTTGTGCACAGAATTTTTTATGGCGCAATGGACTACGATAAGAAAATATGATTTTCCCCATTGAAGCCTGAGTTTTGCTCGATGATGAATAAGAATGGTTGAAAGCGCTTCTTTTCCTTATGCTAAAAGTAAATGCCTTTGCAAAAAAACTGGGGTCGAATCCTTATGACTTCGAAGAATTTTCATGAGTTTTAGGCAACGACTCCGGATATCCAGTATTTTCTGTAAAATTTTATCGATAAGTTTGTAATTTTATTTTATTTCGTGTATGCTCTCTCTAACGATAAAAAAATATTCATACGGAGGAGACAAATATGGCTCGTTTTACATTACCTCGTGACCTTTATCATGGAAAGGGCGCTATCGACGCTCTCAAGACCTTCAAGGGAAAGAAGGCAATCGTCTGCGTGGGCGGCGGCTCGATGAAGAGATTCGGATTCCTGGACAGGGTTGTCAACAATCTCAAGGAAGCCGGAATGGAAGTCGACCTCATCGAAGGCATCGAATCGGATCCGTCTGTAGACACAGTCATGAAGGGCGCGGCAAAGATGCTCGAGTTCCAGCCCGACTGGATCATCGCACTCGGCGGAGGCTCACCGATTGACGCTGCAAAGGCAATGTGGATCAAGTACGAGTATCCCGAGACGACATTCGAGGATATGTGCAAGGTATTCGGACTTCCCGAGCTGAGGAAGAAGGCTCACTTCTGCGCTATCTCCTCTACAAGCGGTACGGCAACCGAAGTCACGGCATTCTCGATCATCACAGACTACGAGAAGGGCATCAAGTTCCCGATTGCCGACTTCGAAATCACACCCGATGTCGCAATCGTCGACCCCGACCTAGCAGAGACAATGCCGAAGAAGCTTGTTGCACATACGGGTATGGACGCAATGACACACGCAATCGAAGCATACGTATCGACGGCAAACTGCGACTACACCGATCCTCTTGCAATCCATGCAATCGAAATGATCATGAAGGACCTCATCCCGTCATACAACGGAGACATGGCTGCACGCGACAGAATGCACAATGCACAGTGCCTTGCTGGAATGGCATTCTCGAATGCTCTCCTCGGCATCGTACACTCCATGGCTCACAAGACGGGCGCAATCTTCGCTGACTACGGCGCTCACATAATCCACGGTGCTGCAAACGCAATGTACCTCCCGAAGGTCATCGCATTCAACGCAAAGGACCCCGTGGCAAAGAAGAGATACGGTGTCATCGCTGACTACATGCACCTCGAGGGAAAGAACGACGACGAGAAGGTGAAGGCTCTCATTGCATTCCTCAGAAAGATGAACGACGACCTCAATATTCCGCACTGCATAAAGAACTACGGCGCGGACAGCTATCCCACCGAGCAGGGCTTCGTACCTGAGAACGTGTTCCTCGAGAGAGTCGAAGATATTGCAAAGAATGCAATCCTCGACGCATGCACGGGCTCGAACCCGCGTCAGCCCAGCCAGGAGGAGATGGTCAGGCTTCTCAAGTGCTGCTACTACGACACGGAAGTCGATTTCTGATTGCGGATGCAGTCAAATACGGCGCTGTCCATACCGGGCGGCGCTATTTTTTCTGCCTCAACAAATTAATCGGGAAAATACTTCGTAAAACGGTCTCAGTCGTTTGACTTGTTACTTCTTTATCGATATATTAGTCATGGTTGGCATGGACGAGTCAGAGTTTATGCCTTTCGCAATGGATTACACTAAATAAAAGTAGAGAGTTCGCGATGTACAGAATTGTAAGAAAGAAGAATTTGAATCCAACTGTCACACAGATGGAAATCGAAGCACCTCTCGTAGCCAAGAAAGCTAAGCCAGGTCAGTTCATCATTCTCCGCGTTGATGCAGATGGTGAAAGAATTCCCTTGACGATTGCGGGAAGCAATCCCGAAGAAGGAACGGTCAAGATCATTTTCCAGATTGTCGGTGCAACAACCGAGAAACTCAACCATAAGAACGAGGGCGAGTATCTTCAGGACTTCGTAGGTCCTCTCGGAGTCGCTACTCACACCGAAGGCATCAAGGACGTATGCATCATCGGCGGCGGTGTCGGATGCGCCATCGCACTCCCGATTGCCGAGGAATTCCATGCACTCGGAGCAAACGTCACATCTGTCATCGGCTTCAGGAACAAGGACCTTCTTATTCTCGAGGATGAATTCAAGGCAGCTTCCGACGAACTCGTCGTCATGAGCGATGACGGTTCCTACGGCAGACACGGCAACGTCACAGTACCTCTCAAGGAGATGCTTGACGCTGGAAAGCACTTCGACATGGTCATCGCAATCGGTCCGGTCATCATGATGAAGTTCGTCGTTCTCACATGTAAGCCCTACAATGTTCCTGTAACAGTATCTATGAACCCGATCATGATCGACGGAACGGGTATGTGCGGCGGCTGCAGACTCACTCTTACCCAGGACGGCAAGAAGGTCACGAAGTTCGCATGTGTCGACGGCCCGGACTTCAACGGCTACGAGGTCGATTTCGACGAGGCAATGAGCAGAGGTAGAATGTATTTCGACTTCGAGCGCCATGCATACGAAGAAACATGTAATCTTTTCAAGAAAGCGTGAGGAGAAAGAGTAATGCCTATTAATCCAAAAAAACATGAGATGCCTACACAGGCACCGGAAGTCAGAGCTCATAATTTCAATGAGGTTGCTCTCGGCTATACACTCGAGACAGCTGTAGACGAGGCAAAGCGCTGCCTCAACTGCAAGACAAGACCGTGTGTACAGGGCTGCCCCGTCAACATCAGCATCCCCGAGTTCATCGCTCACATCAAGAACAGTGAATTCGAAGAGGCTTACCAGGTAATCACGAAGTCCTCGTCTCTCCCCGCTGTCTGCGGCAGAGTCTGCCCCCAGGAGAGCCAGTGCGAGAGCAAGTGTACTCTCGGCGTCAAGTTCGAGCCTGTCGGAATCGGAAGACTCGAGAGATTCGTTGCAGACTACCACAATGCAAACTGCACGACGGCTCCCGTCGCACCGAAGGCAAACGGCCACAAGGTTGCAGTCGTAGGATCCGGTCCTTCGGGTCTCACATGTGCAGGTGACCTTGCAAAGAAGGGCTACAAGGTAGCAGTCTTCGAGGCACTCCACACAGCCGGCGGTGTCCTTGTCTACGGCATTCCGGAGTTCAGACTCCCGAAGTCGATCGTTGCCAAGGAAGTCGACGGTCTCAAGGCTCTCGGAGTAGATATCGACACGAACGTCGTCATCGGCAAGACACTCACAATCGACGAGCTTTTCGATATGGGTTACGAAGCCGTATTCGTCGGTTCCGGCGCTGGTCTCCCGAACTTCATGAACATCCCCGGAGAGGCTCTCAAGGGTGTTTACTCGGCTAACGAATTCCTCACACGTTCCAACCTCATGAAGGCTTACAAGGACGATCCCGTCACACCTATCATGAAGGGCGGCAAGGTTGCAGTCGTCGGTGGCGGTAACGTTGCAATGGATGCTGCACGAACAGCACTCAGACTCGGCGCAGAGCATGTCTACATTGTCTACAGAAGATCTCTTGAAGAGCTTCCAGCAAGAAAGGAAGAGGTGGAGCATGCAATGGAAGAGGGAATCGACTTCAAGCTCCTCAACAACCCCGTCGAGGTTCTCGGCTACAACAATCCCGACAACCCGCGTGACCCGAAGAACGGTTTCGTCACAGGCCTCAAGTGCATCAGAATGGAACTCGGTGAACCCGACCAGAAGGGCAGAAGAAGACCTATCCCCGTACCGGGAAGTGAATTCGAACTCGATGTCGACACGGTCGTCATCGCTATCGGAACAAGCCCGAACCCGCTCATCAAGAACACGACGAAGGGTCTCGAGGTCAACGCTCACGGCGGTATCATCGTAAACGAAGACGGTCTCACATCCAGAGACGCTGTCTACGCAGGCGGCGACGCTGTCACGGGTGCTGCTACTGTCATCTCCGCAATGGGTGCCGGAAAGACAGCTGCAAAGGCTATTGACGAATATCTCAGCTCCAAGAACTGAGACTGTACTTTCATACAAAGACGAAGGCGTGGCTCAAAACCACGCCTTCAGTGTTTATGTCCGTTCTTTTCCCGGCTTGAATCTCCTCAGATATATTCCAGCGGCAGAGCCACAAGATTCTCTCTCAGGTATGTCTTCTTATCTGTCAGACAGAGGATGACTCCCATGCCTCTCTTCTTCTCCTCGATTCTGTCCAGAACCAGGTTTGTCGCACCCATTTTCGCCTTCGGGTTTCCCGTCATTTTTATCTCCACGGGATAGAGAATTCCGTTCTCCTCGATTACCAGATCTATTTCGTTGTCATTCTCGCTGCTCTTGTCCTTTCCTCTGTAATAGAAGATGCTGAAGCGGTAATCCTTTCCCTCGTTCGTATATGACTTCAGAATTTCCGAAACAACGAATGTTTCGAACATATTTCCGGCAACTGCGGAATTCTTCAGCGCGTCGGAAGTGAGCCAGCGGGTGAGGTAGCAGGCAAGTCCCGTGTCCCTGAAATAGACTTTGGGTGTCTTTATTGCTCGGTTGAGAGCACTGGCACTGTAAGGCTGGAGAATGTAGATTAATCCCGTTCTCTCGAGAATCGAAATCCAGACCTTGATTGTCGGTTCGCTCACACCAACCCGGTCTGCGATATCTGCATAGTTGAGCAGTTCGCCTGTCTTCTTAGCGGCTTCAACCATGAACTTTGTGAATCTGACAGCGTCGACATTGATCAGGCTGTTTACGTCCTTCTCGATATATGTGGTTATATAAGAGGAATAGAAGTCCTGCCAGTCACGCTCTGTGTCGTAGAGCTCGGGATAGGCTCCCTTATGAATGATCTCCCAGATGTCCTCATACTTCTTCAGTTCCCCCTCGCGTTCTCTTATGTATTCGTCAGCAGGAACAAAATGTCTGTTGAAGCTGATTCCGTTGATTTCCCTCAGCGACAGTCCGGAGAGTTCCGAAATAGAGACTCTTCCTGCCAGCGATTCGCTTACTCCCTTCATTAGTTCAAGTTTTCTTGAACCCGAGAGAATGAAGAGTCCTCTCTCCTCGGTTTCATCGACTCTTTTCTTTATCTCCTCGAGTACAGCCCCCTCCTTCTGCACTTCATCGATGAAAAGGGGACATGGATTGTTGAGAAAGAAAAGGTTAGGTTCCTCCCTTACCTGGAGACGGGTAAGGCTGTCGTCGAAGGTTACCCTGTTATAAGACGGAAACTCATGTTTGATGAGAGTTGACTTTCCTACCTGTCGCGGCCCGGTCAGAAGGGTACATTTGCTCGTCTTCACTCTTTCCTTGAGAATGTCTGAAAAGGCTCTGTGGATATATGACATAACTATTAACTCCGACTATTTCAAAATTTAACTTTAATATAGTCGTAGTTGGATAATATGTCAAATCTAAAGTTAGATTTTACTTTTGTCGGACTCTTTCGGGGCTGAGTGGCGAATTCTTCGGGGTCTAAGCGGCTAATCTTTCGGTGGCTAAGCGGCGAATCTTTCGGGGTCTGAGCGGCGAATCTTTCGGGGTCTGAGCGGCGAATCTTTCGGGGTCTGAGCGGCGAATCTTTCGGGGTCTGAGCGGCGAATCTTTCGGGGTCTGAGCGGCGAATCTTTCGGGGTCTGAGCGGCGAATCTTTCGGGGTCTAAGTAACGAATCTTTCGGGGTCTAAGTAACGAATCTTTCGGGGTCTAAGTAACAATTCTTTCTGATTATTAAAAATATCATATTGCCATATGAATGGAGTTATGATATATAAAAAAGGTATGGATACATACATAAACAGACTCATCGATGAAAAAGTCGAGAAGTATCTCAAAACGTTCGGAGCTGTTTCAATTGTCGGACCGAAATGGTCGGGAAAGACAAGAACTGCCGGCCATCATGCAGCGAGCGCATTTTACCTTACTCCGACCCCTGAGGAACCTGATCCGCTTACACTGGCAAAACTTGATCCTTCCATTGTTTTCAAAGGTGAAAAACCCAGACTTATAGATGAATGGCAGCTTATGCCTGTAATCTGGGACATGGTCCGTGGAGATGTTGACAGAAGAGGGGAGAGAGGGCTGTATCTTCTGACCGGGTCGTCTGTTCCTCCTCAGATAAAGCCGGGAAATATCATAAAGCACAGCGGGGCAGGAAGAATCGGTAAGCTTACGATGTCAACGATGTCGCTGTATGAAACTGGTGATTCCTCAGGAGAGGTGTCACTTGCGGCGCTATTCAATAATGAGGATGTTTCGGGAAAACTGCGGCATGTGGCGCTCTCTGAAATCATCCACTACATCATCAGAGGCGGATGGCCTGCAAATCTCGGAGTTGAAGACGCATCCCTGATTCCAAAAGACTATCTGGACAGGATATATGACTATGAAATCAGAGAACTGGGAATAAAGAGAATGGATTTATTGAAATTCCAGCGTTTCATGCATTCACTTGCAAGGAACGAAGGCACTGTCTGCTCCATAACTACTCTGAGAACCGATTCATCATATAATGAAAATAAACTTGATGATGATACTGTTCTGAACTATCTCTCAATCATCGAAGATTTGTATCTTACTTCAAATCAGCAGGCCTATTCGCCTTCTTTCCGGTCAAGAACAAGACTGAAAATCGGTGAGAAAAGGCATTTTGCCGATCCTTCCCTTGCTGCTGCAATAGTCGGCGCAAGTGAAAAGAGCCTCATGAGAGATCTGAAGTACCTGGGCTTCCTCTTCGAAAGTCTGGCGGAACATGATTTGAGGGTGTACGCGGAATCGATGGGGGGAAAGCTCTACCATTACCAGGATTACAATGAGGATGAAGTTGATGCTGTTATTGTTCTCGATGACGGAAGGTTCGCTCTTGTAGAAATTAAACTCGGCTATGACGATGTAGCAGATAAAGCGGCATCATCACTTATGAAAGTTGCAGGAAAACTTGAAGAGAAGCCCGAGTTCATGGCCGTTGTCTCGGGAACTGCCCCCATACCTTTCAGAAGACCGGACGGAGTCTACGTAATTCCGCTGACTTCTCTTAAACCTTGAGAGAATGCTTATACGCTATTAGTAGGAAGACGGATGTGACAGCTTCCGATGAAGTTGTCACATCATATCTTCTGCTCTGTACGCTTAGTCGAGGTAGCCTTCTCTGGCCTTCACACCGAAGTGCTTCTCGAGCATGTGCATTTCATCATCGGTGATGGTATTGAGAATCGGGAGGTGCGCTGTCTTCATGTAGATTTCCGCTGCCTTCTCCGCTGTCTCAATGAGCCCGAATGTCTCGTCGAGGTCACGTCCCGCACCGTAGATTCCATGCTGTGCCCAGACGACAAGGCGGGCTGAGCGCATCTTCTCTGCTGTTGCCTCTCCGATTTCGTTCGTGCCGCAGAGCATCCAGGGAAGTACGTTGACGCCGTCGGGGAAGACGACGATGCATTCCGTACACATTCTCCAGAGGGTGCGTGTGAACTCCCTCTCGTCGAGTGTATGCACATAGGTCATTGCAAGAAGGTTTGCCGGGTGGCAGTGCATGACGACGCGGTTCCTGTCATCAACCTTGAGGCGTGCGCTGTGGCTCATCATGTGAGCGGGGAATTCGCTGGTGAATCTTCCGCCGTCCGAGAAGCCCCACATGAGCTCCGCCTTCCGACCCTTGTCGGTGAGTCGTACCAGACCCAGGTTCACGCACGGAGCGTACTGTACGTTCTTGAAGTATTTTCCCGTTCCCGTGACAAGGAAGTACTTTCCGTCCAGGTCGGGGCATTCGAAGCCTGTATCGAGAACTCTGATGACTGTGCCGGGGATATAAGGTCTGACATCTTCTTCCTCGAGAAGAAGGGAGACGTTTCCTCCGTTCCTCTCATCCCATCCGTGATTATACATGTTGGTGGTCGTGCGGATCATCTCGACCATCCATTCCGCTTTGAGTATATCCTTCATTTGTTAAAACCTTTCCGGCGGAAACCCCGACGCTTGCGTCGAGGGAG
>CAVFVX010000048.1:0-15616 GCA_963626075.1 Acutalibacteraceae bacterium | reverse complement strand
ACTGAAGCAGAGGCGGAAGGTGAGAGAAATTACTTCAACAATACAGTCAATCAGCACATATTCCCCAATCCGGCTGTTCAGATCAGGTTCATCCCGTATGACGTCAGGGAAAAGCAGCTTCTGATTCTCGAAATCAGAATAGGAGAGTCGGCAGCAAAGCCCGTCGTCCTCAAATACCATAACATCCCGTCCATATACATGCGCCGTGACGGATACACCAACGGTGCAACCTATGAAGAGATTATCAACATGTGCCGGAAGAGCGACAGGACGCAGTACGACGCCGTGGTCTCTTCCGTCAGATACGACAGGAACGATTTCTCGAAGCTCATCTCCTTCCACAGCGAGAAGACGAACGGCAAGGAGCTGACGGACAAGGCACTCCTTTCTCTGGGGTTCTTCAATGAAGAGGGCTTCCTTTCAAACGGTGCGCTTCTCTTCAGGGATGATTATAAGGGTGACAAGACGATGCTGCAGTGTTCCGTCTTCTCCGGTCTTACGAGGGGAAGCGACAGAATCGACAACATACGGAAATTCAACGGGAACATAATCGATTCCATAAACATCGCCTCCGACTTCGTAATGGAGAACAGTGTTCACTCCGTCATCAAGCTCTCCGACAGGCATGTCGATCTGTATTCGTACCCGAGAAGGGCTGTGATGGAGGGCGTGGTCAATGCGTTTGCGCACCGTGACTACTTCCTAGACGGTACGCAGATAGACGTAACGGTTTTCAGGAACCGTCTTGAAATCTCGTCTCCGGGAGGATTCTACGGCAGCAACCTCAGCGGCCGCATAGACGACCTCGGGCGGTTGATATCGAAGAGGCGCAACGAAATCATCTGCGGCGTACTTGTGAAATGCGACGTGATGGAAGCCGCCGGAACGGGCTATGAGAAGATACTCGAGGACTATGCCGACGCAGACGAGAGTCACAGGCCTTATGTCGACATTCAGAGCGACCACTTCACTCTCGTCCTTCCGGACCTCACCTATGCCGGCGGTGTTGACGATGACGCTGCTGCCGTCTCCGCGGACGGGGAGAGCGAAATGGGGAAGAGAATCATCGTCTACTGTGTGGGCAAGGCAAGGTGCGCCGAAGAGATAGCCGGTCATCTCAAAGTAAGCAACTCGACATTTCTGAGAAAAACACTCAGGAGTCTCGAGGAGAAGGGATATATATCTTCCGTGAAGAAGGGCAGGACGAAGTATTACAGCACGGACGTGAGAGCACTCGGCTGATTACCCCCAGATGGGTATATAGCTCATGTAGCGGGGAGCAGTCTCCTCACAGAGGGGCTTTATAAGCTTCTTCTCGACAGCATCCTTTATGAGACGCGATATAGTTTTTCTGTAATAGGAGAATTTCTATTGGGAGGAGAGGGGAAAAGACGATGAAGAAAACGCAGGATACAGATTACGACGACGAGTATGTCGACGTCGAATCTCTTGACTGGTTCAGAGAGTTCAAGGCGAATGAGACACCCGGCGGGAATCTCAGATTCTACCGTACCCGCGATAACCTTACCCAGACGCAGCTTGCCCAGAAACTCGGAACGACAAGGCAGGACGTGTCGGAAATGGAGCGTGGTATACGCCCGATTAGCAGGGAGACGGCAAAGGAACTTGCTGCCATTTTCAGGACATCTCCGGCCTCGTTTATATAGGGCAGGAGAAATGTCCTCCAGGGGAGGACAGGGGAAAACTGCGATAAACGACAGATTTTCAGCACCTCAAACTGCGATAAATGACAAGTATTCTTGTTTCGAACTGCGTTAAAAGACGGATTTGTTCAGAACGAATTTCCATGAGGGGATGGCTATAATCTCCCCGACATCCTTCCTGATTACCTCTGTTGAGCACTTGTAAAACTTTTAAGTATCATTATAATTAACTTTAGAGTTAATAACTCTGAGGTTAATTATCATGAGGACAGATTTTTTTATAGGCAGGGAAAAGGAACTTAATTTTCTGGAATCCTTATATGGCTCAGGCAAATTTGAAATGCTTATACTCCACGGGAGACGTCGCGTAGGGAAGTCTTATCTTTTAAGTCATTTTGCGAGAATCCATAAAGAGAACGCAGTCTATTTCACTGCTGACAAATCATCAGAAAAAAGCAATGTAGAGAATTTCTGCAAAGAGCTGAACCAAACAGTGAAAATGGGTAATTTTGCATCGGCATTTACACAATGGAAGGAAGTCTATTCGTTCATAGAAAGTTTGGAAATTAAAGAAAAACTGATAATCATCATTGACGAATTCACTTACCTTTACAACTCAAACAAGGCATATGATTCGGAACTGCAGAATGCAATTGATAATATCTTCAGAAACAAGAACATTCTTCTGATATTATGCGGTTCTGAAGTATCCGTAATCGAAGAATTATTCGACACACAGTCAAAGCCTCTGTACGGCAGAAAGACAGCAGATTTGAAACTTCTTCCCTTCTCTTATAAAGAGGCAAGGAAATTCTTTCCAAGATATACCGTTGAAGAATCTCTGACTGCCTACTCTATTCTTGGAGGCATCCCTTTATATCTATCACTCTTTGACGACAATCTTTCAATTAAGGAAAATATAATAAGAAACTGCCTTTCAACCACAGGATATCTCTTTAATGAGGTAGATACCCTTTTGAGGATGGAATTAAAGGAAACACATCTATACAAGAAAATAATGGAAGCAATCAACTCAGGTGCTTCCATTTTCAGCAATATAAGAGAAAAGATTGATGAAGACCCCGCCAAAATCAGCAAGTACATCAGTGTATTGATTGATCTGGGCTTTATAAAGAAAGAAATTCCTTGCGGTGAGAAAGAAAAATCCCGCAACGCCCTTTATTCAATCAATGATAATTACTTTGCCTTTTATTTCATGTTTATTTATAAACATCTGAATATGCTCAACGGTCTTATATCACCAGCACTGTACTATGAACGAGAATTAACAAAAGAAAAGCTGAATTCTTTCATTGGCCATCGTTTTGAATCAATATGTGAAACATATCTGAGGGACAAATTCTACCAGGGGGAAATGCCGTTCTATGCAGAGCAATTAGGCCGTTGGTGGGGGCCAAACCCCGTACTCAAGAGGCCTGAAGAGATAGATATCATAGCACTTGACGGGGAAAATGCCCTTTTCGCAGAGTGCAAGTACAGGGAAACACCTTTTGACGAAAAACAGCTTTCAGACTTACAGGATTCCTCATTATGTATAAACAGAAAAAACAAATACTATGTAATTTTCTCCAAAAAAGGCATTACAACCGGAGTTCAGAAGAAGATAGAAGGTGATAATTCATATAGAATAGTCAACATAAATGATTTATACATTTGACGTTAGCTCTGGCTTTTCTTCTGTTGAATGAACAAGCCTCTCATTCCGTAGTCAGATTCAGCCTGCTGAAAAACTCGGAACGACAAGACAGAACGTCTCGGGAATGGAACGTGGTATGCGCCCTATAAGCTTCTTCTCGACAACATCCTTTATGAGACGCGATATTGTCCCCGACGAGGATGCTGCTTACTCGGGAGTTGAATCTGTAGGGGCTGTCAGAGAGATAAGCAATCTTCAAGACATCTCCGGACTCCTTCATCTAAGGGTAGAAGAATGTCATCCGAGTGGAGGTCAGCTTCGGATCAGAGCAGGTCTTCGTCTTCTGCCTTTTCTGTCAGCCATTCGTAGGCGGGAATGACTCTTATGGTCTTTCCGTCCTCAGTCAAATCTCCTTCATCGTGGTCGGTTATCAGGAGAAGGTTATTGCATCCGGTAGCAGCGGATGCGGAGAGAAGGCCTCTCTTCTCCCGTCTGAGTGTCTTTTCGTTCGATATGTCATAAGACACCTGTATGATTCCGATGACCGTTCTTCCTCTGGTGACTACGAAGTCTGCTTCCGACTGTCTCTCTGCATAGTAGTAGATGTCGAGTTCACGGGGCCTGGAGCGCCTGAGGAGCTCTATGTATACGATGGTTTCGAGTCTCCAACCGAGATTCTCACCCTGGAGGGCATTCTCTCTGTTGTTCATGAATGCAACGTCCACGGCATAAGCCTTCTCGTCACGGATTCTCATACTGCTCTTGAATGAGAATTTACGAAGACCGCAGATAAGGTACGCATTCTTTGTATAGCCTACGTAGTTCTCCGCAGTATGTATCGATTTCAGCCCGAAACTATCTCTGAGAGCGGCGTAGTTTATCTGAGATGGAGCATTGTTCAGAAGATGCTGGGCGATGTTCTCGAAAGCCGTTCTGTAGAGGATGGAATATCTCTTCTCGATATCCTTTTTTATGATGCTGTCCACAAGAGTGTTGATGTAGGTCTGCTTTCTTTTCTCGTTTATGAGCTCCGGGAGCCCGCCGTCATGAATATACGAATCGAAGGCGGCTCTCAGAAGCCCCTTCTCTCTTGTTGTTCCGTGGAGGGTGCTTATGTTCCGGTAGTCACAGTACTCGCTGAAGGAGAACGGATAGAGCTCCGTCTTCATGTGTCTTCCGGTGAGATGCGTGGCGAGCTCTCCCGAGAGGAGCTTCGCATTCGAGCCGGTTATGAGTATGTGCATACTCGTCCTCAGGAGTCTGTTCACGAACAGATACCATTCGTCGATATTCTGGATTTCATCGATGAAGAGGTGATTGAAGTCTCCGTAGATCTTGTAAAGGCATTCGAGTATGTCGTTGAGTTCACCGCTCCTGATTTCAGAGAGTCTTTCATCGTCGAAGTTCACATAGGCGAATCTTATACCTGACTTCTTTATGACGTTGAAGCAGAGTGACGACTTCCCGCTGCGCCTTATCCCGATGATGACCTGGGCCATGCTGCTGTCGAGGTCGACAAGCTCCTCTTCGGGGCGGGAACAGTAGTTCCTCTCAAGTGCAGCATCGAATTCTTCCTTCTGCTCCAGCAGGGCTCTCTCGATTATTCTGATATCCATATGATCAGTATACAATAATTACACAATACTGCAAATACAAACTGCACTAAATGACAGATTCAGAATAATAAAACTGCACTAAATGTCAAGTTTTCGGTGTCTTAAACTGCACTAAATGACAGAGTTGTCCAGGGCAAACTTCCATGCGGGGATAACCCTGATTTCCCTGTCATCTTCGCTGATTACCTCTGACGAACATGAGGTGACAATATAACCTTTAGTGAGACCTGTTTCCTTCATTGCCGAGACAAGACCTCTGAGTTCTCTTTCCTTTGACTTTTCATAGTCATCGGTGACCTGGACAAGAAGAACGGGAGTCTTGTCATCGTCGTAGAGGATGAAATCACACTCAGTGTCGTTCTTTGACCTGTAATATGCTATGTTCAGGCTCGTTCTGCGCCTCAGCTCCATCAGGACAATGTGTTCGAGTATTATTCCCGTCCCTTTGTCGAATTCCCTGTAGAGGACAGCCATCTGGTGGTCTATCACATACATCTTCTTGTCGTTTCTCTCCACCTGCTTCTCTGTTCCGTAGATGGGAACGGGAATCATGAAGGAGGAGGAGACCATCATATCGAGATAGGAGGAAATGAGCTCGATGGAGGTGGAGTAACCCATGCTCTTCATTGCCGCCATGAGCTTCCGTATCGTATAGGGAGAACCGGAATTCTTCACCATCCTCTTCAGGAGAGCCTTCATCAGTGCACCTCTCGAGACGTCGTATCTTTCAATGAGGTCCCTCGAGAACACAGTATCGAAGTACGATGAAAGTGTCAGCTTCCTCACTTCTCTGTCGGTGTTGTCATACAGTACGGGGTAGGAGCTTCTCTCCATATATTCCGTAAACCAGTGTGTCAGCAGAGCCTGGTCTGAAGAACTGTAAGCTCCGCCTGCTGAGTTGTATGTTACTCCGTTGAAGGAGAGAAACTCCCTGAAGGAGAGGGGATAGAATCTCCAGGAGAGAGAGCGGCCTCTGAGTTCGGTCGGTATTTCAAGTGAGAGATATTTCGCACTGGAGCCAGTAATGAAGACATGGGAAAGCGGATATTTCTCCATCATGTAGCTGACGCCTCCGCCCCAGGAGGGTATGTTCTCTATCTCATCAAGGAAGAAATAGACTTCCTCAGACTTGAAGTCAGGATAGAGCGAGAAATATGCGTCGCTGATAAGCGAGAAGGGGAAATTCGTATCATCCGAAGTGAAGAAGCTCAGATAGCATATTCTCTCCATTTCCATGCCGTTATCGATGAGCTTTCCGGCATAGAGCTTGAGATAGGAGGTCTTACCCGTCCTGCGTCCGCCGACAATGCAGGTTGCCATTCCCCTGACTTCCCTAATGGAGAAATCCCTCTCAAAGTAGTCATGAGCGGTTACAAGCTCCCTGTCTGACAGTATCTTTTCTCTCATTTCCTCAATATTCATCTCGAGACCTCAGTCATAGGATAACATATTTCCCCTGGAAATCAAATATTTGACAGTTTCAAACTGGCAAATATGTATCTATTTGATAAAGTAATCTTATCAAATATTGATTGGATGCCTGCCTTTGATATTGGTTGTCAGTTTTCTGCAGAATAAGTGGCACATACGGCCCCGGACGATAATTCTCTGGAGCTCGGTCAGCTCGGCAGGTTACGGGCAAGTTAAAATGCTGTCAAAAAGGCCGGAAAACAAGACATAGTTGTGCTTTGTTGTTTGACTTTGGATTTTTTCAGCAAGTTACCAGCAAGTTGAATTCCGTTCTCTCTCAGAGCCACGTGACCGTATCTCCCTGCGGCAGGGAATTCAGGTACTCTTCGATGTTCAGGTACCTTATGTTTCCGACTTCTGTCGACTCTCCTCTGTAGAGGACAGTGCGGCTTCTTATCGGGCCGTAGAAGTGTTCGGTTCTCCGGCATTTCTCCTCGTCCTGGAGGTGTCTGTACTGCTCGGGAACAATTTTATCGCTGTGCTTTATCTCGTAGATTTCGCACGATATGTCGTCCTTGTCGGCAACGACCATGTCGAATTCGCCGACGGGGAACCTCAGGATGAAGACATCCTTCTTCGGGAAGGCGAGGCTTGTTTCGAGGAGGATAATATCTTCGAGCATACGTCCTCTTATTTCAGAGAGTATTCTCTCCCTGACGGCTTCCTTTTCCTCTGCGGGAAGGGAATCGAATGTCCTGTCTTCCATGAGGCTTTCTATCAGGGCCTTCGCCTGTGCGTACCTGAGGCCCGGCTGGGATATGAGAATCCGCCTGCCTCTTTCTCTTGTCTCCGCAAGGAAGACGACGTCGACTTCCCTTATGAGATCGATGGAGAGAAGGTATTCCTTTATCGCGGAGGCTGCGGTGTCCGTTAATTCGATGGACTGCTCGTCTCTGTTCCTTATCTCGAGAAGTTCCCTGAGCCTGGTTGTGACAGCTTCGGTGTCTGCGTACTCGAGAACATCGGAAGGACTGTTCCTGTCCTTCCGCAGGTTCCTTCGCGAGAGGGCAAGGTCGGAGGACCTGAAATCACGGGTGAGAACATCGACGGTGAAGCGGTGGTTCATGTCCTCGACGACTCGGTTGACGGCAGAGGTGAGCTCGTTCTTCTCATAGAGGTCGTAAAGGGGCTTGAAATGTCCGCCGTCCCTGTAGTGCATCAGGGAGTGCCGGATATTGCGGGCTATGGAGGAATCGACATACTCGTCGGTATCTTTCTCTTTCTCGAAGGGGGAACGGCTGTTGTAACGGCTTCCGCTTACGCACATCGTTCCTCCGTAGAGGATGTAGCTGTCTATGTCTTTCACTCCCAGTACGTTCTCGAATTCCCTGTAGGGGATGAATGTCGTGTGGAACATCACTGTTCTGTCGTAGAGCTCGTCCCGGCTGCTGAGAACAAAGCCCAGGGAATCTGTTCCCGAGAGGACTATCTTCATCCCCATTGAGGCATATATGTCCGAAAGGACAGCGGCGCCTTCTATGAACTCATCGAGGAGTATCACTTCGTCGATGAAGACATATCTTATTCCTTCTCTTTCGAGGACTCTGAGGTCTTTGTTGAGTGAGGAGAGAGCGTCGGAAGGGGTGATCTGGATGAAGGCGGTTCTGTCTCTCTCTTCGGTTGAGAGAGAGAGGATTAACTGCTTCATCAAGGTTGTCTTTCCTGTTCTCCGGAGGCCGAAGAGTATGAAAACACGGCCTGAGATGTCGCTGTGTATGTACTTCTCGAGGGAGGAGAAGATCTCCCTCTTCCTGTAGTCCCGGACGGGAAGGGTGAGCCTCTCAAGGTCGCTTCCCGTCGTTATGTTCGTATAGTACGGGGAGGCGGCTGTACTTTCGAGGGTGATGAGTTCGTTTTCGAGTCTCCTTCTCTCTTCGAGCTCGTTCTTCACGTCCTCAAGGTCCTTGAGAGGGATGTATTTCTCCGTGAGCTTTCCGGCGATACGCTTTCGAAGGTAATAGTATTCCTTTCCTCCGACCTTCTTTGTCGCAATCGTGCCGGCAGGGAGGTTATTCAGCTTGTTCTCGATGTCTCTTATTCGGTTCTCTTTCTCGTTTCGGGTCATACATTAATTATACCACAGTTTTCAGGACTGTGGTATAAAAGCTGTATTGTCTTCAGTCAATCGAGTACCAGATGATTTCGTTCGCCTCCAGTTCGAGGTCGAAGGAGTGACCGCCTGTTGTATAGACGGTGGTCTTCTGGGGAACGTAGGTATTGTTGACGACGGAGTACTTCCTGTTCTCGGGGTATGCGTTGACTTCGACGTACGGGTTGGTGCTTGACCAGGTGTGGAGTTCGTCTTCGCTTCCCGTTGCCCAGAGGATAGCTCTTTCTAACAGGCGTGTGTTCTCCGCTGAGTACGGGAGACCCGAGAGATAGACGCCGCGTCCTCTGCCGCATTCCCTTACGGCACCCTGAACTTCCTTGTCCCTGACGGCGATTACAGTCGTACCCTCGAGGGCGTAGATGCTCTTCTTTCCCTCTCCCCAGTTGAAGTCCTGTCCGGACTCCTCCGTGATGAAGTGGGGGTGTACATCCCAGTTGTACTTGTCGTAGCCGAGAGTGAAGCCCGTCTCCTTCTCGACTCCGAGTACATCGTAGAGCTGGATGAAGTGGCCGTTTCTCTGGTGGCCGGTCGGCTCTCCTATTCCTATGAAGCCGCCGCCGTTATATACGAACTGTCTCAGTCTCTCGGGAACGATTGGGTTGTCCCAGTAATCACCGCCCGTGTGTGCGGTGTCGGCGTCGCCGACTGTGATGACGGCGTCAACGCCGTCGAGAGCGTGCTCGTTCCCGATTATGTCGTCGAAGCTGATGAAGACAGTATCGAAGGGGGCGCCGGAGAGAATCTCTAACACTCCCGCATAGCTGTAGTTCTGCTTCTGGTAGAGAGCATGATGATACATGTGGGCTCCCCAGTTACGCATTCTTCCCCAGGAATTGAGTACTGCTACCTTCTTGAAGGAGAAGGGTGTCGTTCCCTTCACGTTGTCGTAGAGGGTACGGAATTCGTCGCAGACGGATTCGATGTAGTCCATGAAGTCGGGGAACTTGAGGGCAAGCGAGAGGTACCCGCCGTACCCTATGCGGTCGATTGGTTTACGGAGTATCGCTCTTCTTGCGGTAACCCAGTTCTCCTTCGCTTCCTTCACGGGGTCTCCTCCCTCGTGGAAGGTGTCGGGGAAGAAGTAGGGAAGGAACCTTCCCTCCGTGTACTTCACGCCGGGTATGTCGGAGAGGAGACGAAGCGTCGAGCCGTTACCGATGCTCCCGACGACTGCATCGACTCCGCTTCTCTCGAATTCATCCATGTACGGCTCCACCCCGATGTGGTGGTCCCCCAGGAACATCATCGCTTCCTTTCCCTCTTCGTGACAGATGTCTGTAAACTCCCTTACGAGCGCACAGACCTCTCTTCTCTGGAATGCGAGAAAATCCTTGTACTCCTTACTGGGTACCCTGTACTGGTTGTTGTAGTAGCCCTGGTCGATTATGTACTCGGGTCTGAAGGGGTAGCCGACCTCCTTCTCGAACTTCTCGAGAATGTAGGGTGACACCGATGCCGAATAGCCGAACCAGTCTACATACCTCTCCTTCGCATTCTCGTCGAAGATGAGCGTGAAGAGGTGGAAGAATGTAGTGAACCTTATGACGTCGACGTATTCGTGTTCCTTTATGAACTTTCTCAGTCTCTCGAGGGAGAAGGCGTGTGTGAGGGGCTGCCGTACGTCGAAGGTAATCTGGGGCTCCGTGTCCCAGGAGTTCGTGACTGCATTGTACATGTGGACGGGGTCCCACATGATGAATGCGAGGAAAGATACCGTATATTCATGATAGGGAACCGCATTGATCGTGACAGCCTGCGTCTTCCCGTCATAGGACCAGTCGGTCGTGACGTCTCCGGTAGTCCTGTCGATTACCTCCCACCAGCGTCTGTTGTCCTTCGGGTTTATCTTTAACAGCCTCGGATGTATTCCCTCCATGAGGGAAACAGTAAGCGTATTCTCCTCAGCGACCTTGGGGTGAGACATTATATACATCTGCTGTATCTCATCGGGATGTGCGAGGGCCCAGTCGTTGTCCTTTCGTGTCGTGTAGTACGTCTTGTATATCTTCATCCCGCTATTTGCAAGCTCCGGCGGGAACTCCGTTCCGTCGCAGTCGCGGAGGGCGTCGGCGCCCCACTTTTCAGCTGTTTCCAGGGTTTCCCTTATGATGTCGAGATCGGTTGGTATCGTAACACGGCCTTTTGTCTTCATACTCATCGTTTCCTTTCGATTATTATTTCCTCGTTGTCACAGAGGGTTATCTTTCCGTCACTCATTCGCCTGCGCATGAGAGGTGTGCTCTCCCTGCGGTAAATCTTATTGTTGCTGACAGTTCCGTCGGGACACCCGGAAGGGGAGAGCACTCCTCCGAGGTCGTCATCCGAGACATTCTTCTCATACACCGAGCCTATTGCCTCCTCGAGGCAGAACATCACGGCGCCGCCTTCGTTTGCGTGGGAGTAGTTGTGTCTGTAGACTGTTCCCCAGCCGCTGTCGGCGTCATATGCCATTCCGTCCTGGTTGAGGCGTGTGTCGTAGACTTCGTTGTACTCGAAGCGGGCGTCGAGGCACTTCCAGGGCCAGATGGCCGCTGCAACTTTTCCCTTTCTTTCAAGCGGCTCGGTATATATACGGTCATTCATGTCCCGTGCAGCCCCGTCTGAGCGGCAGGCCAGGACGAGGGGTTCTAAAGCATACATTACGGTGATGGCATCGCCTCCTGCATCCTTTACGTAGCTGCTGGCAATCCGGATATCTGTGTTTCCGTACTTTCTGAAGACTTCCTCTGACGTTTCCCTCCCTGCAAACTTCTCCCAGAGATATGTATAGCCCACGGCTATTCCCCATCTGGAGACGTTCTTCAGGAAGCATCCTCTTATACGGATGAAGTCGAAGCGGGGAATGAGGGGATTGTTCTCATCCGGCTTCAGGGCCGTGAAGTAGATGCCTCCGTTCGAGAGATGCTTGTCATAGACATTGCCCTCGACATTTCTGACATATACTCTTTCTATCGTGATGTTCCTGACTGTTCCGCGGTTTCTTGCCGTGACGGCAATGCCGGTACGCGGCATTCTCAGGGCATCGGAGTAATGATTCTTATCGACTCCCGAGTTCCTTACTTCGATGTCTTTGATTCTTATGTCATTGCAGTCGAAGATGAGTACTGTTGAAGATACCTCCGCCTTCCAGCGGTGATTGGGGTTGTCGAGCGGACACCCGTAGTCCTGGAACCATACGCCTTTTCCCATTGCGTCTACGACGGGCTTCGGTCCCGTTGCGTAGGACGAAATCATAATGCCGTCAGTATTGTGCAGATGGATGTATTCGCCCTTGAAGACGGAACCTCTTCTCAGAAGCAGCATATCGCCCTTTTCGAGTTCGAGATTCCCGATTGCGGAGAGTGATGTGAACGGATTCATTACCGTTCCCTTATTCTGAGAAGAAGGACGGTCAGAGCTGAAGTAGTATTTCTTCGACATTCCTCTCGTACTCCTCTTCTCTTATTCTCTTTGCGATTATGTCCTCCACCTCTTCCTTTTCAAATGAATCCCCGTTGAATCTTGTGAAGAGGTCGCGGTTGTTTTTCCAGAAGTCGTCTATGTTCTTTTCCGTCAGTTCCTCATAGGGATAGTCAATCCGTTCGTCACGAAGAACGAAGGCAAGGCGGAAAGATGAGAGATACATTTCCAGGAAAAACTCATAGCCGATGGCTTTGGTTCCCGGTCCGAATGGATATTTCCTGTGTTCTCTTTTCCCTCTTCTCTGTTCAATCCAGAGGGTATGGAGATCATCCTTCAGATAACCCGTGCGTCTTGCGAATTCGATCTGAGCTTCCTCTCTCGTCATTTGATGGATCCCGTAATACCGTTTGCAAAGCTCTTCTGGAGACAGAGGAAGATTATCGCAGTCGGAAGAGTGCAGATGAGGACTCCGAGCATGAGCATGCCGTAGTCGACGAAGTAGACGCTCTTGAGGTTTGCAACGAGCATCGGCATCGTTATGCTCTCGTTCGACTGGAAGATGATCTTCGGCCAGAGGTAGTTGTTCCATGCGCTCATGAAGGTAACGGTAGCGGCAGCGCCGTACGTGGACTTCATGACGGGGATGAACATCGTGGCGAATATCCTGATTTCACTGAGGCCCTCGAGTCTCGCCGCCTCGATTATGTCGTGGGGGAAGGAGCGCGCGGACTGGCGGAAGAGCATTATCATGAAGGGGGTTGAAATCGTGGGGAGGATGAGAGCATAGATGGTGTTAATCAGGTGCATTTTGCTGAACATCTTGAAGAGCGGAACGATAGTCGCCACGAAGGGCAGCATCATAGCCGTGAGAAGCACGGCCATGAGCCTGTCCTTGTGCTTGTCGTGGTAGATTTCGAAGCCGTAGCCCGCTATCGAGCACACGAGGAGCGTCAGCACCGTTACGATGATGCTGTTTCTGAAGGAGTTGAAGAGCGCCCTTCCGAGGTCCTGGTTTGCCGTCAGCGTCTTGAAGTTCTCCACGAGGTATGTTCCCGGAATGAGCCGCCCGCGGATGATGTCTATGCTCTTGTTAGTTGCACCGCTGAGCATGTAATACAGCGGGAACGCCGAAAGAATTGCGGCTATAGTGAGAACGATGTAGCTTACCCTGAGTCCTGTATCTCTAACCTTCTTATTAGTCACGTTTGTCACCTGCCTTCATCTGTATTACGGAGAGTACCGCAATGGAAACGAGAATGAACACCGAGAGCGCCGAGGCATAGTTGAAGTTCGGTGTGTCGACGAATGTCGTGTTGTAGATGTAGTGGGCGAGCGTCATCGTCGCCTTTCCCGGACCTCCCCCGGTGAGGTTCACCGATTCGTCGAAGAGCTGGAGGGTACCGGAGGTGCTCATGATGGCCGTGAGGAGAATCGTGGGCCTCAGGAGCGGAACTGTAATCTTGAAGAACTTCGCGGCACTCGAGCAGCCGTCGATTGTCGCAGCCTCGTAGATTGACGAGTCTATGTTCTGCAGGCCTGCCAGGTAGAATACCATGTTGTAGCCCGTCCAGCGCCATATGAGTGCGACGACGATTACGATGCGCGCGGACCATGCGTTGTTGAACCAGTCGGGTCCCTCGACTCCTATCCACCCGAGCATCGTGTTGACAAGCCCGTTCGATGCAAAGAGCGATTTGAAGATCATCGAGTAAGATACGAGTGATGTCGCACAGGGAAGGAATATGAGGGTGCGGAAGATGCCTTTGCCCTTGAGCTTGGGGTTGTTCAGCATCTGTGCGAGAATCAGGGCCAGGACCAGCATGATGGGTACCTGGATCAGAAAGTAGAAGACAGTGTTGAAGAGACACTCCCTGAAGGTCTTGTCCTTGAAGAGACGTGCATAGTTCTGCAGTCCTACCCATGTCTCGTTCTTTCCGTTTCCTCTCTTGAACGAGAGGAGGACAGCCTGGAGCATCGGGTAGAAGCAGAAGGCGAAAATGAGAGCAGTTGCGGGAAGGAGGAAAATCCAGCCCGTTATGCGGAATTTTCTCTCAAGTGTAAGGCTTCTCTTTGTCACTTCAACATTCTCCTTTACTTTCAAAAAGAAAAGGGGCGGGGATTGTCCCGCCCCTGTGGGTTACAATAATCAGTAACCGATAGCGAATTCGACAGTCTCCTGTGCAGTCTTCATCTCGGAGCGGATGTCTGCACCCTTCTGTACAACGTTCGTGATAGCGACTGTGATAGCCGATCTGATGTCGTTGTAGTAGGAACCGAAATCACATGCAGGTACGCCCTCGGCATACTCTACGATGTCTGCGTAGACCTTCTGGCCGCCGTAGTATTCAACTTCGTCCTGGTATCTTTCGCTCTTGCCGGCGGGGATGTATGTCGTGATGACGCCGTTGGAGAGGAGGATGTTGTCATAGAGCTCGAGAGATGAGCCGAGTGTGGACTTGAGGAAGTCGTAAGCGAGTTCAACGTTGGAGCAGTTGGAAGAAACATACCAGCTGGCACCACCGGAATTCGAGTAGTTCGTAGCTCCCTCGACGCCGTCGAGTGACGGAAGCGGACATACCGCCCACTTGCCGCTCTGGTCTTCAGCAGCCTGGATGGAGGAGAGAATCCAGTTACCCTGGATGAGTCCGACAGCCTTACCCGTGTTGAAGGATGCGATGTACTGATCCCAGTCTGTGTAGTCTGTCATGAGGCCCTCGTTGATGAGGCGTGCATAGATTTCCATAGCCTTGTAGAGAACTTCGTTGTTCTCGAGGTTGATCTTGCCGTCAACGTACGGAGAAGCACCTGCGGACTGCATGATCATGAGGACGATTTCACTTCCGCCGCTTGTCGTCAGCATGTCGATACCGGTTGCATCCTTGACCTTGTGTGCATTAACGAAGAACTGATCCCATGTGATGTTCGTGAAGTCATCGACTGTGAGGCCTGCCTGGGCAATGAGGTCTGTTCTGATAGGCATGATGACTGCGCCGTTATCGAAGGGGAGGCCGTACTGGCTGCCGTTCGAGGAACCTACAGCTACCTTGCCGCTAGCGAAATCAGCGAAGTTGATTCCGCTCTTGTCGAGGGATGTGAAGATTCCGGGGTAGTTCGTGAGCATCTTCTGAGCGGAGTTGTCCTGCATGAGGAAGATGTCCGGAAGAGTCGAGTAGTCGCCTGCGCTGTCAGCCGTGATGAGCTTCACTTCGATATCTGTGTAGACGTTCTCGACGATTTCGAGTTTGAAATCGGGATGGTCGATCTGGTAGATTCTTTCAGCTTCCAGAAGTGCGGGGATGTTGAAGTTCTTGTCCCATGCCCATACGGTCAGTGTATTCGACTTCTCTTCGGTCTTCTCTGCTGCAGCCTGTGCAAAGAGAGAGAGGGAGAGACAGAGTACGAGCAGGATAGTAATAATCTTTTTCATAGAATTCCTCCCGGGGTTAGATACCCCTTGATGATTCCATCGTAAGGCATGGGAGAGGTAAAACCATCATTTTCTTGCTGTATGTTTTATTTTTCTTGCTTACTCATCATAAAATACTACAATAGATGTATGAGTAACTTCCGCTATGAATTCTCATCCGAGAAGACAAGGCAGCTTCCCGAGCTTCTCTATTTCAGCTACTCGCGCTACGAAAAGGACTGGTCGAGCATCATGCACTGCCACACCTTCACCGAGTTCATGTACATAGAG
>CAVFVX010000047.1:14809-16160 GCA_963626075.1 Acutalibacteraceae bacterium | reverse complement strand
CCTGCATAACACTTACTCTTGTCGTCATCGCTTCTCTCTCTGCAGAGGTCGTCTACTGGAACGGAGAAGAGAGCGACGCAGTATACTCGTCAAAGTACACACCCTCCTCCGTCCTCTCCGTCACCTATGAAGATACAACACTCAAGGTGACAGTCAGCGGTAAGGGAAAAGAGACGCTTCCCGGCCGTGAGCTCGGCCTCGACAGAAAGACTCTCGAAGATCTCGGGCTCTGGGGGAAAGGCGACAGGGACATAAAGGTCGAACTCCTCAGGGGATCTCTTGTCGAACTCGATGACGGGGAGGAGAACGAAGAGAGCGGATGGTATTCGTTCACCCTCCGCACGACGAAGCGCACGCTCGCACTCGACAACTACAAGGCCCTGATAAAAAACGGCTTCAAGGTGAGAGTCGAAACCGATGGCGATAAGATTACCTTTTCCATTCCGTACGTGGCGGAATATGAAGTGGAAGAAAAGAAGGCACTCATCGAGAGCCTCGGCCTGACGGTCGAGTCAGTCGACAGTGTTGCTAATCCTTATAATATATAAAGGGGGTTCGGATGTTATACGATATAATCAAGGAAAGCACCTCACTCTTCAGTGACGGAGCATCCACGGTCCTGAGAGGACACGAGAACAGACAGCGCAGCGCTGTCATGAGAAACGGAAGCCTTGTCAGCAATGTGAGAGCGGAGGCAAAAGGCGTCAGCGCCCTCGTCTACCGCCGCGGTGTCTACGGCTTCTCGTCCGCACCAGAGTACTCGAAGGCCTCTGCAGACACAGTCATCGCGGAAGCGGAGAAGAACGCTTCGTTCCTCTCTTCCCATGCTCCCGGGTCTCTCGGTGATTTCCCCGTCTACCCGGAAAAGAGATTCGAGACGAAGAGGACAATCATCGATGCCGAGCAGAAGGCGATAATCGAACGCCTCAAGGAGATTGACAACTACATAGTCTCGAAGTACCCCGACCTTACGGCAAGGAGCATTGCATACAGGGAGGACAGCCAGGACAAGATCATCTACTCCTCCGACATGTCCTCGGGACACGTTATAAACCCGCGCTCCCACATCGTCATAACACTCAGCTCCGTCACGAAGGACGGAACTCCGGTGTCACTCTCGGATGTCTACGGAGGCAGAGGCGGCTTCTACAACTACTTCACATCCGTGAAGTGGCTCTTCCCCGAGATAGACAGACTCTACCTCCACCTCATGGACAAGAAGGAGGGAGTCTATCCGGAAGCTGGAATGAAGACGGTTGTACTCGGAGGAATCCTTACGGGAATGCTTGCACACGAGGCTGTCGGCCACACGGTCGAAGCGGATCTCGTGAGAGGCGGAAGCGTAGCAGGG
>CAVFVX010000047.1:0-14506 GCA_963626075.1 Acutalibacteraceae bacterium | reverse complement strand
TCCGTCGACGACGGCTACTACCTCATCGACACGAACAACGGCCAGGCAGACCTCACGGGAGAGTTCATGTTCGGAGTCACGATGGGCTACGAGATAAAGAACGGAAAGCTCGGAAGGGCAATACTCGACACGACAGTGAGCGGTATTGCGTTCGACATGCTCAAGAGCGTGGACATGGTTTCCGACACGGTAGTCTGGTCCGCATCCGGAATGTGCGGAAAGAAGCAGCCGATTCCCGTCGGAATGGGCGGCCCGCAGCTCAGATGCAGAATCATGATCGGAGGTAGATGAGATGATAGAGCTAAGTAACGTAAAGGAAACAATAGAAAGAAAACTCAGCGAAAAGGGAATCGGGAAGTTCGCCTATACGATAACCTCCTCGAGAATGGAAGAGTTCAACGCCGCGGGGAACGAGTTCTCGCTCCTCAGGACCGTCTTCTCCTCCTCCCTCTCCCTCTCCGTATTCATCGACGGAAGGAAGGGAACGACAGCGGGAACGGACTTCTCCGGGAAGGCTCTTGAGAAGACCATCGACGAAGCGAAGAAGGCGGCAGAGGCCTCCGAAAGGGACGAGGCCTACGACATCGCACCATCGATTGGCAGAATCGAAAAGGACGGAAAGTACGAGGGAAACACGGAGCTCTTTTTCACAAGGATGAAGGAGCTTATGGACACCATAAAATCCGACTACCCCTCGATACTCGTCATGCAGGCTATAGGCCAGAACACCTCCTACGAGACGATATACGCAAACTCCAACGGAACGGAGTACCACTCGAAAGGCGGCTTCTATGAAGTCTACTACGGCTTCTCCGCACACGAGGGCGAGAGGACCACGGGTATATGCTCAACGGAATTCATGACGAAGTCACTCGATAAACCCTTCATCGAAATGGCATCTGTGAGAAGGGACCTCGAGAACGCAGTGAAGAGCCTCGATATGACCTCCTTCGAAGGAAAGTTCGACGGCACTGTCATATTCACGCCCGACTGCCTCTCCGGGTTCCTCGGTTTCATCGCGGAAGGCCTTTCCGATTCCCTCATCATGCAGGGCGTAAGCCCCTTGAAGGACAAACTCGGCGAGAAGATTGCAGACGAGAGAATAACTCTCTCGCTCCTCTCCTCCTCACCCGACATCGTGAACGGAGAGGTGATCACCGACGACGGCTTCAGAACGGAAGACACACCGATAATCGAAAAGGGAGTACTGAAGAGCTTCCTGCTCTCGCTCTATGCGGCGAACAAGACAGGAAAGAGCGTAACGAAGAACAGCAGCTTCGACATCGTGATGGAGAAAGGAGACAGAACGCTTGAGGAAATCATCTCATCCGTACCCCGCGGCCTCATCGTAGGCGGTTTCTCCGGCGGCCACCCCTCCGTCAGCGGAGATTTCTCCGGAGTTGCGAAGAACAGCTTCTACATCGAGGAGGGAAAAGTGAAGGGAGCCGTGAACGAAACAATGATCAACGGAAATCTCGTCGAAATGTTAAAAAACGTTAACGCGGTATCTTCCGAGAGGATTTCGAACGGTTCCTCGGTTCTCCCGTACCTTGCGGTAAATCATGTGGTAGTATCGAGTAAGTGAGAATTTTACAATCGGATTTAACACATAGCCAAGGCCCGGAAACCCGGGCCTTAACACTGTCAGAAATCGAGGAAGAATGTAAAATTCCAGGTGAAATGACCCGGCTGCGTGTACTTTTCCTTCTCCCCGGGTAGCCAGTTCATCTGGAACCCGAGGTCTATGAAGTCGAAGAAGGACATCTCGATCTGTGCGCCGACGGAGGAGAGGAAGTTCTTCTCGCTCCTCTCGGTATTGAATACCTTTCCCCAGCCGTAACCGCAGTCGAAGAAGAGATTGAGCCTCGGCGCAATTCCCTTGATTCCCACGTCGGGCCCCGCAAAGCGGATGTCGAAGTTGTTCACAAGAGAGAATTCTGTGCCGTAAGTATATGTATTGTAACCCCTTACCTTGCGTCCGAGAGAAACGGGTCCTATAACCGATGCAGGAACCGCATCCCCCGTCGTATAGGAAGCGTTGACTCTGTCTGCAAGAACTATGGAGAAGAGAGAAGCGCCGTCATCAGACGTAAGATTATATAAGGTCTTCGCCCCGACAGTGTTCCAGACGATGGAGAAGTAGGAAGCGTGACCCGACGCAGCCTTATTGAGAGCCGCGGGCCCCACCTTCACGTTCACTCTCGTCCACATACCGTCGTTGGTGTGGAGTGTGTCCGTCATGAGGTCGAGCTTGAGAGATGCTCCGATTTCGACTCCGAGGTATCCGTCGTGTCCGTTGAGGTCGGGATAGGTCCTGCCGGAGTAGTCCGATGCGATTATATCATCATAATTACCTTTAATATTGAAGAAAAGGAACTTCGAGCCCGAGTAGTATTTCTCGTAATTCACGTCAGTGTTTATAATTAATGTCAAGAGGTCCTTGCCGTTGACGGGGCTTGTGAGAAAGCCCTGGACGAATCTGAGGGACACCGTGTTCTGCCATACGTTGTACCTGAGGGCATTGTCCTTCGTCCATGTGCCGCTGTCGTAGAGGTTCTCGCCCGTGTTCTCGTCAAGCCACATGACTCTCTGCGTGTAGCCGTCACCTACGAGGAGCCTGAGCTCGGTGGTGTTACCTTCAATGAGCCGGGGAAGGTCGAATCCCGCACCTATTAATAAATATGACGGCAGGAATCCGCCGAGAATATCCGGGTGCTGACCCAGGTCTCCGAAGACGAATGAGACGGATGCCGACAGCGAGCAGAGCGCCAGAGCGGCCACCAGAAGGAAAACGAGCAGTTTTTTCATTTTCATCACCCCTTAACTTCGACAATTGTACGATATTCCCCCTCTCTATGGCTAGATTCCGGCAAAAATGTTGTTTTTACAATATTTACAGGGCATTAACAGACGTAAAATCGCTGTTAGTTTTCGAACATTATCTCAGTTAGTAAAGCTGAAATCCCCGAAACTTAACAAATTCCGTTGTGTTTCTAACACTATTTAGCAATATTTCGCTCTCCGGCGGTGATAGATTCGTAGTCGAAGAAGGAGATAGAGAGATGTTCAAAAGAGAAAACAAGGTTCAGGTTATCATCACAGTCATGATGCTTATCGCTGTGTATGCACTCAGTGCACAGAGCGCAGTCTACTACCCGAACTATGACGAAACAGTCCTCCTCTCCTCCGAACTCTATGAAACAAGTCTCTCCTATATGAATATGGAAGAGAACACAGAGATGATTTCCTCTCTCACATCCATCCCCGAAGGAACAGATACACTCTACGTCGTCGCACACGGCAACAACAGCGGAATCCTCGGATGGAACGAAGAGACGGAAACAGTTGAAGGCATCGGCTGGTGCGCTCTCATAAAGACAGCAGTTGAGAACGGTGTCTCCACTCTCGTAATCGACGCATGCTCCGCAGGCTCCGCAATCGAAGTTGCAAAGCGCATGAGACTCGATTCTGAAATCACAATCTACACATCATCCGATGTTGACGAACCCTCGACAGCAGTCACAGGCGGCACGTCCCTCTACAGCCAGCTCTGGGTTGAGGCCGAAGGCGAGTTCACGGCATCCTATGATTCATTCGGCAGAACAATCAACCCGCAGTGCGCAGTGATTGGTCCTAGAGAGAATACTACTACAAAGAAAGCCGCTTGATCATTGAAAGCTGACCCGGTAGTTGAAAAGCAGTGGGATTTGTGCTAGATTAACACAGCTTATCCCCCTTTAGCTCAGTGGTTAGAGCAGAAGACTCATAATCTTTTGGTCGATGGTTCAAGTCCACCAGGGGGGACTATAAGAAGGTGCTGTTTTCAGCACCTTCTTACATTATATATACTTACCCTTCCCCGTTTCTCCCGTTTCCCTCAATGTAAAACCGATTTAACTTGTATCCCGGCCCTCAGAATAATACCATTAATGGAAGAAGAGCGGATATTCCGCCTCGTACGGAGGGATATATATATGAAAAGAACACTGACGACAGTCACTATCATTCTTATTGTCATGCTGATGCTCGCTTCCTGCGCGAGCACGAAGACAGGAGATAACGCAAATCTCAAGGGCACCGTACTCGGAGAGGGCGTAATCGAACTCCCCGTAATCACTGAGATAGACTACGAAGCGGGACTCAGGAAGAACAGGGAGATGTTCGGAAGATTCGGCTGCTCGGGAGTCGGAAAGGTCCTCTCCAGCGGAGACATGGTCGTCGGCCGATCCTTCGACCTCTACTACAGCAACAACCCGGCATACGTCATCCGCACGGAAGTCGAAGGCTACTACAAGACCGTGGGCCTTGCATACAACACATTCGACGGACATACATTCGAGGACGTCAAGGAAAACGGAGTCACATACGACGAACTTTTGACACTCCTCTTCTTCACAGAGGACATCCTCAACGAGAAGGGACTCTACATCGAAGCGGATATGCGCTCGGAGCAGCCGGAGTGGACGGGAATCGTATCGTCGACGGGAACCAACCCCGATGCCGAGGTGTCACTCTCGTTCCCCGCACTCGTAAGATACCTCGGTGAAAGATGCGCGACAGTCGACGAGGCTGTTGAAATGGCATACTCCCTCAACGTCTACGGTATGATCACCGAAGACTTCAGCTGGGGCGGCGGCTACTTCATCGCGGATGCCACGGGCCACTACGGAGTCCTCGAGCTCATAGACAACAGGCTTATCTGGACAGACTACCAGAACTGCCAGACGAACTTCTATGTAAACGATGAATACAGAGACAAGGCGGTCATGGGTGACGGTATGGGAAGATACAATCTCCTGAGGAGTGAAATCGACTCCGTCGAGAGCGAAGAGGACATGGCCGCTCTCATCAGAAAGGTACGCTACTCCCAGATTCTCGATCCCTATAACTGTCTCTTCGACCCATGCGGCGAAAGCACGGGCTTCGGAGAAGGATACGAAGCAGTCGGCGGCGCACTCACAATCGAGATGTGCTCGAGCGAGGAGTACAGGGACCTCATTCTCGGGATGATGGAAGAGAACGGAAAAGTCGAGAGGGAGAAATCCATCCAGCAGAGAAAGGACGAGGGAACGGACTGGCTCTCGGTCTGGCAGACAATCGCGAACTGCAACAGGAGAACACTTACAGTCACCTTCTTCGAAGATGACAGTCTGACGTTCAGCTTCAGCATATAAATATAAAGTTCAGTATAAATAACAAGGAGAAAGACTATGGCAAGAATCATGGGAAAGACAGTCGGAGACCACGTAATCGAACTACCGACAGTGAAGAGCATCGACTACGAAAAGGGACTCAGAATCATGGAGAAGGAGTTCGGCAGATTCGGCTGCACGGCAGTTGCGAAGGTACTCGATAACGGAGAGACGATAGTCGGAAGATCAATGGACCTCCACTACAGCCACCGCCCGGCATTCATACTCCGCAGTGAGATCCCGGGATTCTACAGGAACGTCGGCGTCATGTACAACTCCCTCAGCGGCGACTACTTCGACAAGGTAAAGGAAGAAGGAGTCAGCGAGGAGGATTACCTCACACTCTTCTGCGGTACCTGTGATGTTCTCAACGAGAAGGGATTCTACGTCGAGTACAACATGAGAGAATTCCAGCCCCAGTACACGGGAATCAAGGAATGCTCGGGCACGAACCCCGGAGCAAAGTACAGAGTCATGTATGCAGGCCTCGCAAGATTCCTCGGAGAGAGAGCTGCCTCCGTCAAGGAAGCAATCGCACTCTTCGACGAGATTGACGTATACGGCCTCAAGAGAGGCGGCCTGAACTGGGGAAGCGGTATCTTCATGGCTGATGCTTCGGGAGACTACGGACTTCTGGAGCTTGTCGACAACAAGGTCGTATGGAGTGAGAAGCAGCCTGCTCAGACAAACTTCTATCTCCACCCCGACTACCGCAACAAGGCGGTCATCGGTGCCGGAATGGGAAGATACGATCTCGTCATGAAGGAACGCGATAACGTAAAGAGCGAGAAGGACATGATGGACCTCATGCACAAGGTCAGGTACACACAGTTCCTCGACCCCGACCACGCCCAGTTCGACCCGAGGGGAGAACTTTCCTGCAGAATGGGTAAAGTCTACCTGACGATGAAGGACGTGATGTCCGACGAGTTCAGGGATATGGCACTCGACTACCTCAGGAAGCACGGTGAGGAAGAGAGAGCAAAGTCCGTCGACCAGCTCAGGGACGAGAACACGACATGGCTCTCGACAATCCAGCTCGTTGCGAACTGCAGCAGGAAGACCATCCACGTGACGTTCTTCGAGGACGACAGCCTCACATACGACCTCACGGTCTGATAAAAAAGCACAGACACACGGGACAAAGTCCCGTGCTGTCACAGTAAAGGAGAAAAGAATGGCAAACATAATGGGAAAGGTAATCGGGGACCACGTAATCGAACTCCCGACAGTGAAAAGCATCGAATACGAGAAGGGACTCGAAATCTTCGAGAAGAACTTCGGTAAGTACGGCTGTACGGCAGTCGGCAAACAGCTGGAGAACGGCGACATGATCGTCGGAAGGTCAATGGACCTCCACTACAGCAACCGCCCGGGCTACATCATCAGAAGCGAAATCCCGGGATTCTATAAGAACATCGGCGTCGTCTACAACTCCATCAGCGGAGCATTCTTCGAGGATGTTGTAAAGAACGGAGTCAGCGAGGAGGACTACCTCACGCTCTACTGCGTAACCTGCGACGTACTCAACGAGAAGGGCCTCTATGTCGAAGGCAACATGAGGGACTACCAGCCCCAGTACACGGGAATAAAGGAATGCTCGGGCTCGAATCCCGGAGCGAAGTACAGGATTTCCTACGCATGTCTTGCACGTTTCCTCGGAGACAGGGCGGCATCCGTAAAGGAAGCCATCGCCCTCTTCGACGAAATCGACGTTTACGGCATGAAGAGAGAAGGCATGAACTGGGGCGGCGGAATATTCATGGCTGACGCTTCCGGCGACTACGGCGTACTCGAAGTCGTCGACAACAAGGTCGTATGGAACGAGAAGCAGCCTGCCCAGGCGAACTTCTACCTCACCCCCGGATACCGCGAAAGAGCAGTCATCGGCGCAGGCATGGGAAGATACGATGTCGTCATGAAGGGACGCGAAAACGTAAAGAACGAGAAGGACATGATGGACCTCATGCATAAGGTCAGGTACACACAGTTCCTCGACCCCGACCACGCCCAGTTCGACCCGAGGGGAGAACTTCCCTGCAGAATGGGTAAAGTCTACTTCACGATGAAGGACGCCATGGCGGAGGAGAACAGGGAAGCCGTATACGGCTACCTCAGAAAGCACGGTGAGGAGGAGAGAGCAAAATCGCTGCAGCAGCTCAGGGACGAGAACACGACATGGCTCTCGACATTCCAGCTCGTTGCGAACTGCAACAGGAAGACCATGCACGTGACATTCTTCGAGGATGATTCTCTTACCTACGACATCAGCTTATAACCACACTTCCCCGGGATCCCGGGGTATACAAAGGAAGAAATTATGAAGAAAACATTAATGAATTCAGTTCTCGTCACACTCCTTGCACTCCTCACCCTCACGGGGTGCGCAACAACGGAAAGGAAATCTTCTGTGGGTTTCACCGTCATCGGCGACCACGTAATCGAACTCGATACGATAACCGACATCGACTTCGAGAAGGGACTGGAGTACTTCGAGGCGAACTTCGGCGCATACGGCTGCACGGCAGTCGGTAAGGTGATATCTAACGGCGACATGATTGTCGGGCGCTCGTATGACCTCGAGTACAGCAACGCTCCCGCATACATCGTGAGAACGGCAATCCCGGGTCATCTGAAGACAATAGGTGTTGCATACAACGCATTCACGGGAACGGCAGTCGAAGACATCATCGAGAACGGACTAAGCGAAGACGAGCTTCTCACGATCTACTGCATGACGGGAGACGTCCTCAACGAAAAGGGATTCTACATCGAGGCCAACATGCGTGAAACGCAGCCCGAGGAAACGGGCATCGTGGAATGCAGCGGCACGAATCCCGGCGCAGAAGTCAGACTGAGCTTCGCTACTCTCCTGAGATACCTCGGCGAGAGAGCATCCACAGTCGACGAAGCGTTAGAGATTGCATACTCCCTCGATGTCTACGGCTTCAAGACGGCAACCATCTCATGGGGCGGCGGCATCTTCATGGCAGACGCAACGGGACACTACGGAGTCCTGGAGCTCGTAGACAACAAGCTTGTCTGGAACGACATGCAGCCGGCACAGGCGAACTTCTACCTCTCTCCCGACTACATCGACAGAGCCGAGATGGGAACGGGCCTCGGACGCTACAAGACTGTCATGGAAGGCAGGGAATCCGTCGACAGCGAAGAGGATATGCGCGCTCTCATCACGAAGGTCAGATACTTCCAGTCAGTCGACCCGGACACCTGCATCTTTGATCCGATTTCCGAGATTACGGGCACCGTCATCGACGGCAAGCGCTATCTCCTCAGTGACATAAAGGACGAGAGCAACAGGGAAATCCTGATGAACTTCATGAGAGAGGACGGAAAGGCCGAACTCGAGAAAACGATTGAACAGCTGAGAGATGAGAATAACTGCTGGCTTGCAGCCTACCAGACAGTCGTGAACTGCAACAAGCTCACACTCAGTGTTGTCTTCTTCGAGGACGACAGCCTGACGTACAGCTTCTCGCTGTGACAAGGTTTCTCAGAATCACATCCATAGCCGACGCCGAGAGACGCCGGCTTCATGGATATATATATAGCAACAGGGAGAATACCGCATTCTTCTGTCCCGACATAAAGGACCCGGAAGAAGCCAGGAGAAAGGTTGAGGAGGGTTTTCTCGAATACCTGGAGAATGACTTCCTTAAAAAGGAGGGCAACAGCATCTGCGTGCTCGAAGAGAGCGGCATATGGCAAAGCGCCCTCCGTCTCAACTGTATAAGAGAGAGCTTCTACTACATCGAGACCATTGAGACAAGACCCGGCTCAAGGCGGAAAGGTTATGCCTCGAGGCTCCTCGGAGCCCTCATAGACGACCTGAAGAAAGGCGGCAGCTTCACACTGGTCGACTCTGTCGCAAATACCAACACTGCATCTCTCAACACCCACCTCGCTACGGGCTTCCGCATCGCAGGTGACGAGGGATACGACTACCTCCAGAACACGAGAGACACACGCGACTACCCGATGGAGTGTTCCTTCATCAGATAAAGCCACCAAACCACCTGACATGCGGGACCGTAGAAACGGTCTCGTCTTTTTCACCGTTTCATCACCCGCTTCCGCCCTCTTTTCCACAGGGCAG
This sequence comes from Acutalibacteraceae bacterium, assembly GCA_963626075.1. Taxonomy (GTDB): domain Bacteria; phylum Spirochaetota; class Spirochaetia; order Sphaerochaetales; family Sphaerochaetaceae; genus Ornithospirochaeta. The sequence goes on along the minus strand of CAVFVX010000047.1, from coordinate 5,197 downwards.
CGCTGACTTTTTCTCAAAGATGGTAAGGAAGAGTCATATTCTATATTTTTCTATGTATAAAAAAATATGAATATTAGATATACTGCTCTCGAAAACACACTAAGGAGGGCATTAAGATAATGCTTTTCAGAAAAAAGATATCGGCAGTACACGTTCCTCACTGCAAGGCAACAGCGGACATGCACTCCCAGCCACTTACTCCACCCTCTTCCGTAACCATCCCCATGAAGATGCATTCGGGTGTTCCGGCAGTCCCCGTCGTCGCAGTCGGTGACCATGTATATATCGGAACACTTATAGCAAAGTGCGGAGAAGGAAGAGTCTCGAGCCCCGTCCACGCTTCAGTAAGCGGAGAGGTGACGGCGGTAAGCGAGAAGGAAATTTCAATAAAGAGCGACGGAAAGATGGAGAAGGATCCGGCTTTGAAAGCCCCCAGGCTTGATTCGCTCGACGACTTCCTCACGGGATGCTGCAACTCGGGCATCGTAGGCCTCGGAGGAGCTGCCTACCCGCTCCACGGCAAGTGGGAGGCACTCAGAAAGAACAGAATCGAGACGATTCTCATCAACGGCGCGGAGTGCGAGCCCTACTGCACTGCAGACAACCGCACAATGGTCGAAGATGCCGACTGGATAAAGAAGGGAATCGCAATCCTGAGAAAGTTCGCTTCCCCGAAGGAATTCGTAATCGGAATCGAGAACAACAAGATGGAGGCAATCAATCACCTCAGAGAGGTGTTCAAGGATGAAGCCGACGTCAAGGTCATGGAACTCGAGAGCGTCTATCCGCAGGGAGCAAAGCAGGTTCTTCTCTGGAATGCCACACACAAGGTCGTGAAGGCAGGACAGCGTCTTGCATCCCTGGGGGTCATCATCACGAACGTCACGACACTGAGCAAGATGGCTCAGTACTTCGAGACGGGACTCCCGCTTGTAAGTAAGACAGTATCCGTCGACGGAAGCGCCGTGAAGAACAGAGGTAACTACATCGTCCCCATCGGAACGAGCTTCGGCTATGTCCTCGAAGCCGCAGGCGGCTTCAGTGAAAAACCCGTCAAGGTCATCGACGGCGGCCCGATGATGGGAAAGGCCGTAAAGAGCCTCGACACCCCGGTTGTGAAGGCTACATCTGCAGTCGTGGCAATGGGAGCAAAGGAAGCCGAGGAGACAGCGGAGAGTCCGTGTATTCACTGCGGTAAGTGCGTATCGGCATGCCCCTTAAATCTCAATCCGTGGGCATTCAGTGACGCACTCGAGGAAGACGACGAAGAGAAGCGCGAACTCATCCTCAAAAAGGCTGACGTCAACACCTGCATGGAATGCGGCTGCTGCGCATTCGTCTGCCCCGCTCACAGACCTCTTGTAGAGAACAACAGGAAAGGCAAGGCTTTCCTCAGAGAAAGGAAGAACTAATGGAAGAATACAAACTCACTGTCACGTCTTCGCCTCATTTCCATGACAGAAATTCGACGAGCCGCATCATGCTCGATGTCATCATCGCACTCATCCCGTCATGCATCGCCGCTGTCGTAATATTCGGCGTGAAGGCGCTCCTCTTGATCATAACCTGTGTCCTTACGGCCGTAATCGCAGAATCCCTCTACGACAGGATCGTGAAGAAGCCGAATACGGTAAAGGACCTTTCCGCAGTCGTAACGGGAATACTCCTCGCACTCAACCTCGGAACCGAAGTCAGAATTTACGAAGCGATAGTCGGAACGGTCATCGCAATCATCGTCGTCAAGTGTCTCTTCGGCGGCCTCGGATGCAACTTCGCTAACCCCGCAATCACGGGTCGTGTCTTCATGCTCGAGACATTCGCTTCTGTTACGACATTCACGAACCCCAAGGGCGTTGAACTTGTCTCAAGTGCGACACCGCTTGTCGTTCTCAACTCGGGTGACACATCGGCGCTTCCCACTCTCTCTCAGATGTTCCTGGGCCTCCACGGCGGCACAATCGGAGAGACATGCATCATAGCCCTCGTAATCGGGTGGCTCTATCTGTCACTGCGCGGTGTCATCAAGTGGTATGTTCCGCTTTCGTACATCCTCACGGTCTTCGTACTCTACCTCGTGAAGTCCGGAAGCCCCGTATTCGCACTCTATGAAATACTCTCGGGAGGACTCTTCCTCGGAGCGATCTTCATGGCTACCGACTACGTGACAACGCCCATCACGAACAAGGGTAAGGTCATCTTCTGTGTATGTGCCGGAATAATCACATTCATAATCCGTGCATTCATGTCGCTTCCGGAAGGAGTATCGTTCTCGATTCTCATCATGAACATCTTCACACCCTTCATCGAGAAGCTCACGGCACCCGTACCGCTCGGAGGATCAAGCTATGTCAAATAATCAGAAAGACACCCTCATCGTACTGAGTACATTAATCATCAGCATTCTCTTCCTCTCACTGTTGAACCTCATCACGGGCCCGTTCATTGCGAAGAACAACAGCAGGGCGGAGCTTGAGCCCTTATTCGAAGTCATGGCTGATGCCGACGGCTTCGAGAAGCTTGAACTCGCGGGTCTTCCCTCCACTGTCACGGAAGTATATAAGGAGACATCGGGTAAGGGTTATGTCATCAGGTGCTCGACGAACAAGGGCTTCACGGGTAAGGATATCACATTCCGTGTTGCAATCTCTGCAGACGGCAAGGTGACGGGAATCGCACTCGACGATTACCCGGAGACGAAGGATTTCGGCTCCGATTACCCCTCGACATACATCGGTTCCGATTCGACACTCAGCACAGTTGAAATCGTTGCCGGAGTCACCTACTCCTCCACCGCTTTCAAGAACGCAGTCGCGGATGCCTTCACGGCACTCGACAGCAACGGACTTGTCAAGGCTGCGGAGAAGGAGCCGGGACAGGTGTACGAAGAGATGCTTACAACAGTCTTCGGAGAGGCACTGAGCCCGAAGGGACTCCTAGTTGCAGAGGATTTCACCTCCGCTGTCAGCGGAGTGCAGAACGCAAAGCTTTCGGGTAACAAGGCCGGTGTCTGCTACTGGATCGAGGAGAACGGCGTGAACTACGTCGTCGTCGCAAACAGAAGCGCACTCGCAGTCTACGGCATGGACGGAAAGGTTTCCGACGGCCTCGGCAGTGCAGCGAAGGATGCCCTGCAGGCTGAGGCGCTTTCGACTACAAAGGACGAGACGAAGAAGGACCTCAAGAAGCTGAAGAAACTCGGAACTCTGAGCGAGAACGCAGTCTTCACGGAGATCAGCCTCGATGGTATCTACTCATCCGTAACATGTGCCTACACAGTCGAAGACGAAGGAAAGACGTATTACGCACTCGCAATGCGCCCCTACGGCTTCGGTAACGAAACAATGGTCATGTACATACTCCTTACCGAAGACGGCAAGATTGCTTCCTTCTCCGTCAAGGAGCTCATAATCGAAGCCGACTACTTCTCCGGCTACACGCTCCCCGACGGCTACTACTCCTCCTTCGAGGGACTCGATTCCTCGTGGAGCGGAGACGAAGCTCTCATCAGCGGCGCAACCCTCTCGACGGATGCCGTAAGGGATGCAGTCAACGACGCCTTCGACGCCTATAAGACCATAAAGGGAGGTAACTGAGCATGACAAAGAAAGAAAGACTTATAATGCTCCTCGCATACGGTGTCGTTCCCGCAATGGCACTCAGCACCACGAGCAGTGCGTCGGGACTTGCATTCTACACGTTCCTCACATTCCTCATCACCACAGCCATAGCGACACCGCTTACGGCGAAGGTCGGAAAGGACGCGAGAGTCACGCTTGCGATGATCATCAACATTACAGTGGTATCTGCATTCACGATGATCTTCCAGGCATTCCTCCCCTCCCTCATCGAAGGAAACGAAATCTACTTCGCAATCACGGGAATCAGCGTAGTCGCACTCTTCGCGTTCAACCATGAAGAGGTTACGTACAAGATTGCAATGCGCAACACAATAAGCAGAGTCGGCTTCTACGAATGTGCAATCGAATTCGGAGCAATCATCAGAGAGCTTCTGGGTGACGGCGCATTCTGGGGAATAAAGATAGGTTTCCTCCAGAACTACCGCATCAGCATATTCTCCAAGCCCTTCGGCGCATTCCTGGTATATGGAATACTGCTTGCCTATGCAGACAAGGCACTCAAGGAGGATGATGTATTATGAACTTCAAGACATTACTGTTAATGCTTATCGGCTGCGCGATTTCCTCGAACTACACGCTCGTGAGATTCTTCAACGCCGAGGCTCTCATCTACAACAGCAGAAGAGCCCTCAGGAGAAACATCAGGTTCACGGCATACCTCTGCCTCGTACTTATCATCTCCATACTCATCATGTGGCCCGTGGAGCTCTACTTCATCTCACAGGGATCGGGGTTCCTCAGAGTCCTCATCTACGAGACAATCATACTTATCGTAGTCAACGTACTCGGAGCAGTCTTCAGAAAGGACGCGGATGACATCTACAACACCGCCCTCTCGAGCGGAGTCCTCGGAACGGCACTGGTCTTCGAAGAGCAGAAGATGACGTTCCTCCAGACGATCTTCGGCGCTGTCGGCGTGTCCCTCGGCTTCCTCCTCGTGACAATCGCACTCGCTGCAGTCAACGAGAAGGTAAAGGACAAGCATGTAGCCCCGCACTTCAAGGGCTTCCCGATCATGCTCGTATCGATTGCAATCATAAGTCTGACAGTCTACGCATTCTGATTGCGAGCAAACCAATACAAAAGGCCTTCGGACAAAACCGGAGGCCTTTTCTATACCCGGTACCCGAAAAAGACTCCATGTGATAGACTCCCTCTCCATCTTCACCCGCCGGGGTACTCCTTTGACTAATCTGATTGGCAAAATACATCGCGTTATCCGCGGATGAAGACTATTCAAAAAACCCGGAGAAAGCCGCGTCTCCTGCGTCATACACCGTGCCAGCATCAGAAAGAATAACCACACCGGACATGAACGCATCAGAGCCAGACCGCTCCGGAGAAGCACCTGCAGACACACAGCCACATCTCCCGAATTCTCATGAAAACGCCATCCGCCTCCATTTAAGATAACAAGCGGGAATCCTCGGCAACTTCAATTGCCGGGATGAAAGCGAGTAAAATTTCTGAATTTTCCTCTGATGCAGGAATAGAATTCCTCGAACTTGGGCTACATTTATATAAGCAGAGGTATCAAGATGAAGCTGACCATAGAGACC
>CAVFVX010000046.1:0-16508 GCA_963626075.1 Acutalibacteraceae bacterium | reverse complement strand
AGATGAAAGATTTGACGATGTCGTTGCTGCTCGTGTTCTTCCAGTAGTTCTCCGGTTTCGCATCTGGATTATCGAAAAGACTGTCAAGGTAATGTATGACATCCCACGGACAGAATATTTCCTCATTTCCGAAGCGGTAGCCGTCGTACCATTCCTTCACATCATCAAGCCTGTTTTCAAACCCAAGACTGCAGAATGTATCCGTCACTTCCTTTTCAGTGAAACCGAAATACTCGTCGTAGACCGTACTGGTGACCGTGTTGCAGTAGACGTTATTGAGGCCCGTAAAGATACTTTCCTTTGCAATCCTGAGGCATCCGGTAATTACCGAAAATTGAAGATAATCATTGTCTTTGAGAACCTCAAGAATTCCTCGCATGACATCTATCATCTCGTCGTAATATCCTCCGCTACTGGCCTTAGCCATAGGAACATCATATTCATCGATGAGAAGGATGACCTTTTCTCTGTAATGCTTGCTGAGCATCCTCATGAGAAGCCTGAGACTGTACATGACGTCGGTGATTTCTCCGATTCCATTTTCAATCTTTCTGAAATCATTTTTTTCTCTTTCACTGACAGATGAACTGTCGAGGAGAAAACTGAAACAATCAAACAGGTCCTTCAGGGCATTTTTCAGTTTTCCAAAGGCTATGTTGAAGTTGTTGCCGCCGACATCCTTGAAGGAAATGAAGATTGTCGGGTATTTGTTCATCCAACTCTCGCAGAGTTCTTTGTTTTCAGAGATTTTCAATCCCTCGAAGAGCTTTCTGCTGTCCTTCGAGATATCGAAGAAGGATGAGAGCATGGACATCGTGAGACTCTTGCCGAAACGCCGCGGACGGGTGAACAGAAACACTTCATATTCCTTCGCCAGGATATCCTCAATCAGCGGAGTCTTGTCAATGAAGAGTCTTCCATCGTTTCTTATTTTTTCAAAGCCCGACATACCAAGCGGCAGTTTCACTTTTTCCATATTCTCTGTTCTCTCTTATCTGATTTTACTTCAGCTCTCTCTATTGAGCAAGGATGGAAATACGAACGCGAAGTTTTCTGTAGCAGGCATCGACATCCATTAATCACTTTATAAACCCGTAATTTACGAGTTCAGCAACGAATAACCGTCGTCTGGAATAGAGGGATTTATAAGTTGAAAAGACGGACTGCTTGGCTCCTGTTTTTCCCCTTGATTCCCCGACCTCGCCGAAAGCTGCAATGAATGCCGCACAATCCCCATACATAGCTCTTGCGTCGTTCTTCATCGCTTCCTCTACACGTTTTCCGATAGACCTGCCGATTTTCTCCATCCATGCAGCACAGACAGCATCGTCAAGGGAGACGTCAGCTTTCCATTTGTCGAAGCATCTCCGGAAGAAGACAGAATCGGACTCCTCTTCGGAAAATCCTGTTCCCATTAGAAAATCGGAGCTCCTGAACGAAAACGACCTTACGACTTTTTTACTTATTGCATCAATTCCCTCTCCCGATGCACCGTTCGAAAGAAGAAGCAGAAAGAGTGCTATGAACGTCCAGAGCGAACTGTCATCGGACTTTATAAGTAAATCCATCTCCTCATCAAAACGTCCGTCGAAAAACATGAAGGCAGCAAGATTACCCTGCTCACGCATATTCTCAAGCTTACAGACTGTATAGATTTTCTCCACCTCACCCGAGATTTTTCTCCAGTCTTCGGAAAGAAGTCTCAGCCGCAGATAATTCACAACATCCGGAGAAGTTCTGAACGCCTCCATCCAGCATTTCTCTGCTATGTCTCTCCTTCCGGTTTTCAATGCATACTCTGCTGTCAGAAGAGAAATTTCCTTCCTTGATCTGCACTCTTCACCGACCTCATCCAGAGCTCTGAGGCCCACTTCCAGCATCTTTGAAGCATCAGGGCTGACAAGGCCGTGGCGCATGATATACAGGTAGATGAAAGGATGAGTCGAAGCATATCTGGAAGCGAAACCGAGTACGAGGCTGTCATCATCCAGCATACTCAGAGCCTCCTCCAGAAGCCCGTCTATTCCATAGCAGGTTCTCACGGCAAGAGCCTCAATCCATGATGGAAGAAAGGAAGCGCAATCGTTCTTCCAGTCTTCCGTTTCAATGATGTCCTTCAGTCTGACGGAATGATTATGCATATTATCCATTACGCCCAGCATGGCCTCAGCCCTGTGTTCACATCCGTTTCCCTTATATGCAAGGTACACCGCTTCCTTCAGGATGATATCCAGATTCCCGTCCACAAGCTCATATGCAATGAGTGATTCCAGATCCATCGCAGCTTCGTCATAATCACCCGCAACCGGCACGTTGAGTTCGGAAAGCTTCAGCGCAAGAGCGTACCCCTTTTCATACTCTTCGCGGTCTATGGATTCATGAAGCAGCATCACCGCCCTGTTTACATCATCCAGTACGCATTCAGGATCGGAGAAGAAATACTGTTCATTCCAGGTGCTGTCATTCCAGCTTTCCCACTCACAGTTGTATCTGCTCTCAAGCGTCCTCTCTCCGTCGTCTATTTCCCCGAGTTTATCGAGGATGGAGTCAATTTCGGCTTCCAGACTGTCATCCCCGGATTTCTCCTCAGAAAGACAGAAGCCCTCAAGTACAGAAAGAAAACTTTCTCTTTTCTCTTCAGAGACCTTTTTGGCAATTTCATGCACGAATGCGCTCAGACACTCTCCGCTGCTGTTCCGGGTCAGGGTATCCACTTTCTTTAGAAATGTTGGATAATTCATTGATTTCGACACTCCTTCTCACCTATCAAAGGATATCATACTTTTCGCGAGGTTCTGTCTCTTTTTCAACAGCCACTCCCCGCTGACATCACACATGTTTATATGCAATTTTTATCTCATTTAAATACAGGAAATTATCTTATCTGAAAATGTGCCAGTCAGCAGAAACTAACATTCTTCCGTCGTCTGATGTCGAGAAAAAGCGCAGCCCGAGCCGCGCTTTTCTCCTTCAGTTTCCGTTTTCCGTTCTCTTCTTTGCAGTCGAGAGCATGAGCTTGATTCTGTTGAGCTGGTTGACTTCGCTTGCGCCCGGGTCGTAGTCGACGGCGACGATGTTGCTCTCGGGGTACGCCTTCCTTATTGCCTTTATGACGCCCTTTCCGACCACGTGGTTAGGGAGACATGCAAAGGGCTGGATGCAGACGACGTTGGGAGTGCCGCTCGTCACGAGTTCTATCATCTCTCCCGCGAGGAACCATCCCTCTCCGTACTGGTTTCCCAGCGACAGGAAGGGCTCGGTCTCCCTTGCTATGTCGTAGATGGACTCCGGTGGAGAGAAACGCCTGCTCTTCTTCAGGGCAGCAACTGCGGGCGCACGGAAGTAGTCGAAGACCCTGAGAGTACCCTTGGAGATGAAGTAGTACTTCTTTCCCGCTCCGAAATACTTCACCTTGTACTGTCTGTTGAAGGCGCTGAAGTTGAAGAAGTCGAGGAAATCGGGAACGACGGCCTCGGCACCTTCTCTCTCTAAAAGGTCGACAAGGTGGTTGTTCGCGAGCGGCATGTACTTCACGAGAATCTCGCCCACTATTCCGACTCTCGGCTTCTTTACACTCTCGTCTATCGGGAAGTTGTCGAATGCATCGACAATGCCCCGGCAGACCTCTCTGTAGCTGTACTCCGACTTCGGGTTGACGATGGAGTCGATTGCAATCTTCTCCCACTTATCGTGAAGAGCATTCGCAGAACCCGGTGTTACCTCGTAGGGTCTCACATGATACAGGCAGCGCATGAAGAGGTCTCCGTAGACAATAGCCCTCGCGCCGTCACGGATGAGACCGTAGGAGAGCGTGAAGCCCTCGTTCTTCTCCATTCCGTTCGCGTTGAGCGAGATGACGGGAATATGAGGATAGCCGGCTTTCGTGAGGGCACGGCGGATGAGGGAGACGTAGTTGCTTGCCCTGCAGCAGCCTCCCGTCTGCGACATGATGATTGCAAGACGGTCTGTGTCGTACTTACCGGAAAGAACTGCGTCCATGAACTGCCCCACCATAACAATCGAGGGGTAGCAGGCGTCGTTGTTGACGTACTTGAGGCCCGCGTTTATAGCGCTGCGGTTATCGTTGTCGAGGACGACAAGGTTGTAGCCGTACTTACGGAAGACGGGTTCGACGATGTTGAAGTGTATCGGAGTCATCTGGGGGCAGAGAATCGTGTAGCCCTTCTCCTTCATCTCCTTTGTGAACTCGACTCTCTCATAGGGCTTGAATTCCCCCTCTGCAGTCTTTCCGCTGCGCTCCCTCTCCTCCATTGCGTAGAGAAGGGAACGGATTCTTATTCTTACTGCTCCGAGGTTCGCAACCTCGTCTATCTTCAGTACCGTGTAGAGCTTTCCCGCAGCCGAAAGGATTTCGTTGACCTGGTCCGTGGTGATTGCATCGAGTCCGCATCCGAAAGAGTTCAGCTGCAGAAGCTCCATGTTGTCGTGCTTCGTCACAAACTCGGCTGCAGTGTATAAGCGTGAGTGGTAGACCCACTGGTCCACGACCCTCAGCGGGCGCGTGGGCGTGAAGTCCACGGGAACACTGTCCTCCGTGAGGACCGTCAGGCCGTAGGATGTGATGAGCTCCGGTATTCCGTGATTGATCTCCGGGTCTATATGATAGGGACGCCCCGCAAGTACGATGGCCTTGCCGCCTTCCTTCCCGAGCTTCTCCACGAGTCTCCGGCCTTCCGCACGTATGTCGTCCTTGGCTCTTTTCTGCTCCGCCCAGGCTTTCCTTACGGCCTCCTCGACTTCGCTTCTTCCGATTCCCCACTCCTCGCGGCAGATTTCGCTGAGTCTCCCGGTGACTATCTTCTCGCTTGTGAAGGCCATGAAGGGATGGATGTACCTCACACCCTTCTCCTCTATGTCCTCGACGTTGTTCTTTATGTTCTCGCTGTACGAGATGACGATCGGGCAGTTGTAGTAGCGGTTCTGAGGATTCTCCGTCTCCATGTGCTCGTAGTAGACACTGGGATGGAATATTGTCTTCACTCCCTGCTCTATGAGCCACTCCACATGGCCGTGAGTGAGCTTGGCCGGGTAGCAGAGCGACTCGGAGGGAATGGACTCCATTCCCTTCATGTAGATCTCCCTCGAGGCAAAGGGCGAAAGAACGACACGGAACTTCAGAGCCTTGAAGAACGTCGCCCAGAAGGGATAGTTCTCGTACATGTTGAGGGCTCTCGGAATTCCGATTGTGCCGCGGACGGCCTCCTCCTCGGAGAGGGCGGGATAGTTGAACATCCTCTCGCGCTTGAAGGCTACCATGTTATCACCCTTCTTTCCGCCTCCGCTCTTTCCGAGAGGTTTCTCGCAGCGGTTTCCGCTTATGTGTCTGCGGCCTCCCGAGAATACGTTGGAGGTGAGCATGCAGTTGTTGGAGCATCCTCCGCAGCGGAAGGATTTCGAGGTGTATTCGAGGTTTTCTATCTCTTCCAGGGAGAGCATTGAGCTCTTCTCCCCGTTACAGTTCTTTCTTGCAATGAGTGCGGCTCCGAAGGCTCCCATGACTCCCGAGATATCGGGGCAGACGACTTCGGCCCCGGCAATCTTCTCGAAGGCAGAGAGCACTGCCCTGTTGTGGAAGGTTCCTCCCTGGACGACTATGTGCTTTCCGAGCTCTTCGGCTGACGAGAGCTTTATGACCTTGTAGAGTGCGTTCTTGATTACGGAGTATGCAAGCCCCGCCGAGATGTCCTCGACAGATGCTCCCTCCTTCTGGGCCTGCTTGACATTCGAGTTCATGAAGACGGTGCACCTCGTTCCGAGGTCAAGGGGATGGGGTGCGAAGAGTGCGAGAGTTCCGAACTCGGCGGCAGTGTAGCCCAGGGACTCGGCGAAGTTCTCCAGAAACGAGCCGCAGCCCGAGGAACACGCCTCGTTGAGCATTATCGAGTCGACGACGCCGTCGTGAAGGCGTATGCACTTCATGTCCTGGCCGCCTATATCGAGAACGCAGTCGACCGAAGGGTCGAAGAATGACGCCGCAGTGCAGTGGGCGATTGTCTCGACTATCGATGTATCGAGGGAGAATGCGGTCTTGAGAAGCGCTTCTCCGTAGCCCGTCGAGCAGCCTCCCGCAATCACAGCGCCTTCGGGAAGTAGTCCCCCGAGTTCCCTTATTCCGGCCTTTGCAGCCTCAACGGGGTTGCCCTTGTTGTTGGTGTAGTACGAATAGAGGAGCTCTCCCTCCTCTCCGATGAGGGCGAGCTTCGTTGTAGTGGAGCCCGCATCAATTCCGAGATAGCATCTTCCCCTGTAGGAAGCAAGGTCTCCCCTCTTCACCTTCGCCCTGTCGTGACGGCGGCAGAATGCATCGTATTCTTCCCGGCTTGAGAAGAGTGCGGGAAGACGCGGAAGCTCGAATGTCTCCTGAACGCCGCTCTGGAGTCTTTCCTTGAGGACGGAGAGTGCAACGGTTGCTTCCTTCTCACTCTCGAGCGCTGCTCCGCGTGCAGCGAAGAGGTGGGAGTTCTCGGGGTCGACTGTTGTCTCCGGCGTGAGTTTGAGTGTTCTTACGAAGGCCTTCTTGAGCTCCGGAAGGAAATGAAGAGGACCACCGAGGAATGCGACACAGCCTCTTATGGGCTTACCGCATGCGAGACCCGAAATCGTCTGCGTTACAACTGCCTGGAAGATCGAGGCCGCAAGGTCTGCCTTCGTCGCACCTTCGTTTATGAGAGGCTGGATGTCGGTCTTCGCGAAGACTCCGCAGCGTGCTGCAATGGGATAAATCTGCCTGTAATCCTCGGCTTCCCTGTTGAGGCCGGTGGCATCTGTCTGTAATAGCGACGCCATCTGGTCGATGAAGGATCCCGTACCGCCCGCGCAGACACCGTTCATCCTCTCCTCGAGCGTTCCCCTGAAGTAGATTATCTTGGCGTCCTCTCCTCCGAGCTCTATCGCAACGTCCGTCTGCGGAGCGTACTTCTCTATTGCGGTTGCGACTGCAACAACCTCCTGGACGAACTTCACCTTCAGAGAAGATGCGAGGTTGATTGCTCCCGAGCCCGTGAAGGCAACGGTGAAAGAGCACTCTCCCGTGATCTTTTCCGCTTCCCCGAGGAGAGCGAAAAGAGTCTCCCTCGGATGAGCCTGGTGACGGCGGTATTCCGAGTAGACAATATTGTCTGTGTCGTCAAGTATTACGAGTTTTACTGTTGTCGATCCTATATCTATACCGAGACGGTATTTCTTCATCATTATTTCTCCTCAGACAAAAAGAAGAGGCGTCAGTCAGCCTTATGTTTATGGCCCCCGATGCTGAATTTCGATTCCTTACCCGCAAAGAGGCGTCCGAAGTTCTCCCTGTGGCGCCATAGCACGAAGAGCGCGGTGACGGCCCACATGACGACAACATTCAGAGATGCTCCGAAAAGAGCGAAGAGGAGCACGGCCGAGACGAGTGCTGTGACAGTCGAAAGCGACATGTATTTCGTCGTGAGAAGGAGGACTATCATGATGAGGGTGGCTATTCCCCCCACTCTCCAGTCGGCAACCCACAGTGTCGAAAGCCCGACAAGGAAGCCCTTTCCTCCCTTGAAGCCGTACCATACGGGAAACGAGTGTCCGAGGACGGCAAAGAGCCCGGTATATACCGCACCGAATTCGTAGAGCCCCGCTTCGCGCCCGAAGAGAACGGCGAAAAGCGCAACCACAGCTGCGCCTTTCGAGAGGTCGAGTACGAGTATGAGCCAGGCAAGGTTACCGAAGTTCCTCTTGAAGTTCGTGAAGCCCGGGTTTCCGCTCCCGAGGGTGCGGATATCCTTCTTGTAGACTGCCTTCGAGAAGGTTATCGCGGGATTCCAGCCCGCAACAAGATATGCTGTAACTGCAGCTGCTATATAGAGAAAAGTCATCATCTCCCTTTTACTCCAGAATCAGGATGTAGTCGTAGATTTCCTGCTTTCCGTCAACGAGGTATACTTCCTTTCCCTTATACCTCGAGAGAATCTCCTTCTCCACCGTCTCCGCTTCCGTGCTCTCGACTGCCTTGCCGTATATGACGATAACGATGTCGGAGTCCTCAATCGGGAGGTACGAGAGAGTATCGAGAACGGCGTCGGAACGCGACGGGCGGCATGTGAGGATGTCCTTGCCGCGGAAACCGATGTATTCGCCTTCCCTTACGCCTTCTGCGTTCCTTATGCTTCTCGAGACGGCAGCCGTAACGGAAGCCTTCATGGCATCGTTCATCTCCTCCACGATTTCGTCTGCGCTGTCTTCCTCACCCGAGTAGACGGAGAGAGCGGCATAGCCCTCCCCCGTGTTCTTCGATTCGATTACCCTCACGTCGGAGAACTTGTACATACCAGCCGCAAGCTTTGCGGTGAGAAGAATGTTGCTGTTGTTCGGAAGGACGAAGACCGTGTCTGCATTTACCTTTGTGAAAGCCGCGAGGAAGGAACCCGTCGAGGGATTCATGCTCTGTCCTCCGTCGACGATTTCGTCGGCACCGGAATCGCGGAACATCTGCTGTATGCCGTCCCCGGACGCAACCGCGACGACACCGTACTTTCTCCTCTCCGTTCTCTCTACCGACGGAGCGCTGTCGGAGGTATCGGGAAGCTCTGTGTTGCTGTGCTGGAGCGACATGTTCTCGATCTTGATCTTCAGAAATTCACCGTACTTCTGGCAGAAAGCAAGTACCTTGTCGGGAGTCTTCGTGTGGACATGAATCTTGACGATGCTTCCCCTCTTCACCGTGACGACGCTGTTTCCGATTTCCCTGAGGTAGTCGAGAATAACGTTGACGTCGAAGGTGTCGATGTCGACCTTGGCTCTCTGAAGTCTTACAAGGAGCTCCGTGCAGTAGCCGTATTCGAGTACGCTGTCCTCCGTGAATAAATCGAGGTCGAGGTTCTGCTGCCCCGGAGCCTGGAATTCGAATGACTCATCGTCATCGTCTTCTGTATCCTCATCGGAGAATGCTCCCCTGAGCATGCCTTCGACGATGTACACAAGTCCCGCTCCGCCGGAGTCGACGACACCGGCCTTCTTGAGTACGGGGAGCATCGACGGTGTCTTGTCGAGCGTCCGTCTCGCCTCCTCGAGGAAGTCCGCAAGAACATCCATCGGGGACGAGTATTCCTTGCCCTCCACATATTCGGTTGCACAGCGCATGACAGTGAGCATCGTGCCTTCCGTGGGAGTCATGACGGCTTCGTATGCGAACTTCGTTCCGCTCTCGAGGGCCTTCACGAGCGCCGCGCTGTCTGCATTCTCGATGCCCTCGAGTGCCGCTGCCATTCCCTCGAATATCTGTGAAAGAATGACGCCCGAGTTGCCGCGGGCGGAGAGAAGCATTCCGTCGGAGACGGAGTGCGACATGTCGGATACCGACGAGCAGTGTGTGTCCACCTTCTCCATTCCCCCGATTGATGTAAGGAGCATGTTGTCGCCCGTATCGCCGTCGGGAATCGGGAAGACGTTGAGGTCGTTCACGCTCTTGACGTGGGACCTCAGGTTCTCGACACCCGCCCTGATCATCCTTGCAAGCAGTTTTCCATCAATTGTTCTCGGCTGGCTCATATCCTCTCCGTTCTTACTTTTCCTCTGCGCTGTAGCTGACTTCCTTTCCGAGTGCCCAGATTCCGACTGTGTCGGGACCTGTGGAGGCACCGATGATGGGCCCGATCATCTCGACTTCGACAGCCTTCGGTTTGAGTTCTGTCTTCACGAGATTGACAAGCTCGTCGACTTCCTCCCTCTGGCAGTCGGCATGTGCGACGTAGACGGTCTGGTTCTCGACGTCGATTGCATTCTCCTTGAGGAGATTGACGATTTCCTTAAAGGAATTCTTTCTGCCCTTGACCTTCTTGTAGGCAACCTGCACACCGTTTATATCGGAGATGAGCACGGGCTTTATTCCCATGAGGTTACCGAAGAAGGCAGAGGATGCCGAGACACGGCCCGAGCGCTTGAGGTAGTCGAGCGTGTGCACCGTGACGAACTGCTGGATTTTCTTTCTGATTGAGAGAACGTAGTCCCTGACTTCATCCGCACTCTTACCAGTTACCGCATATTTTGCAGCTTCTATTGCAAGCATTCCCTCGCCCATCGAGGCATTGAGGGAGTCGATTGAATAGATCTTTGCTTCGGGGTGTGTCTCCAGAAGCTTCTTCGCTGCAACGAAACCCGTATTGACGCTTCCGCTCTGCTTCGAGGAACAGGCGATATATACGATGTCACAGCCTTCGTCGAGGTACTTCGTGAATATTCTGTTGAACTCCTCCACCGGGACCTGGGTCGTCGTTATTCTCTTTCCCTCTCTCAGCTTTTCGTAGAGGGCATGGGCATCCTCGTTGCTCCAGGTAAGGAGAGCCGGAGAGACGACTCCGTCCTCGACCGTGCTCATTCTGCCGTAATCTATGTCGTATTTTTCAAGAAGCTCTGACTTGAGGTCGGAGCATGAATCTGTGATTATCTTTACTTTTCTCATACCTAAAACTCCATATTCGCTATATTTACGGCTCATTTTCAGAAAAAAAACGCCGTATTTTCCGATTGAAAATGTAACACAGTAATCTAAACTGAAAATAAACTCGAAAAGTGATAGACTCTACTCAGGAGGGTATTTCCCGATATGTTCCATATTCTTGTCTGTGACGACGACAGACACACCCGCATGCTTCTTAGTGCCATACTCGAGGACGCGGGCTACAGTGTGACGACGGCTGTCGACGGAGTCGAGGCACTCTCGGTTCTCGAGAAGGAGAACATAGACCTCGTAGTTCTCGATGTGATGATGCCGAAGATGGACGGCTACGAATTCACCCGTACAGTCAGGGAGTACGACCCCGCTCTTCCGATTCTCATGGTCACGGCAAAGCACATGCCGCTTGACGAGAAGAACGGATTCCTTGCGGGAACGGACGACTACATAACAAAGCCCATCGACGACGAGAAGCTCCTCTTACACATAAAGGCACTCCTCAGACGCTCCAACATAGCACGTGAGCAGAAGATCGTAATCGGGGATGTTACACTCGACTACTCCTCGCTCACAGTAAGCAGGGGAAGCGAAGTTGTCGAGCTTCCGCAGAAGGAGTTCATGCTCCTGTATAAGCTTCTCTCCTACCCCGGGCAGATTTTCACCCGCATCCAGCTCATGGACGACATATGGGGCAAGGAGAGCGAGACGGGCTGGGAGACCGTGACTGTCCATGTTGGAAGACTGCGTAAGCGCTTCGAAGGCTGGAACGAATTCGAAATCGTCGCCGTCAGGGGACTGGGGTACAAGGCGGTGAGGAAATGCTGAACAGAAAGAGGCAGAAGGAGAAGAGAAGCAAGCTTGCGCTGATGATTCTTCTCTCCATCGTAGTATTCATAATAATCACCGTCGCCATGCTGCTGACGTACCTTATCCTCTTCATTCTCTCGCGCGCCGGCGTAATCGGAATGGAAAGCGGAGACTGGGGGTTACTGGAAATCATGGAGTTCGTCTTCTGCTCGAGCCTCATAATCGGCCTCATTCTCACGAACTCGATGGGAAGCGCGATAATCCTGAGGCCCGTGTACAGGGTGATCAGAGAGCTCAACAGACTCGCCGCCGGCGACTTCAGTGCACGCCTCCACATCGGTAAGCCCATCGGCGACTACCCCACATTCAGGGAGGTCGAGAACAGCTTCAACAGAGCCGCCGAGGAACTCGAGCATACGGAAATGCTGAGAAGCGACTTCATCAACAACTTCTCCCACGAATTCAAGACCCCGATAGTCTCGATTGCGGGCTTCGCAAGGCTCCTCAGGAAGGGAAACCTCTCGGATGAGAAGAAGGAAGAATACCTCGAGGTAATCGAGGAGGAATCGCTTAGACTTGCAGACATGGCGAACAACGTCATGACGCTCACCAGAGTCGAGAACCTCACGATTCTCACGAACGTGTTGGAGATAAACCTCTCCGAGGAGATACGCTCCTCGGTTCTTCTCCTCGAGAAGAAGTGGTCGCAGAAGAACCTGGAGATGGACATGGCGGAAGAAGAGTACACGATCGAGGCCAACGAGGAACTCCTGAGGCACGTCTGGATAAACCTCCTGGACAATGCCATAAAGTTCTCCGACGACGGCGGGAGGATAACGATAGCAGTGAAGGAGGAGAACTCCTTCCTCTCCGTCTCGATTTCCAACACGTGTCCGGATATCCCCCCCGAGAAGCTGGGGCACATCTTCAACAAGTTCTATCAGGCCGACGAGTCACACTCGAGTCAGGGTAACGGCATAGGACTTGCCGTCGTGAAGAAGATATGCGAGCTTCACAGAGGCACCGTCGGCGTCAGGAGCGAAGGCGGCACGACGACATTCACGGTCGTTCTCCCGAAGGAACAGAGCGCCTGACCCACTGTTCCGGCGACTCCCGTCAGTTTTCCGTCCCGGAGGTAATGAATGCCGAAGCGGCATCCTCGAGTTCCTTCCAGCACTTCCGGCGGTATTCGGCAAGCTCTTCCTCATCATCGTCATTCCACCAGAACCGGTAGGAGTCATCGTCTTCTCTTTCCACCAGTGTCGGCCGCTTTCGGGATCTGCCTCCGTCTCTGAGGTTCTTTCTCACCGCCGGAAGAACGGAGAGGTCCGCAAACGGGAAACTCGGATTTCCCTCATTCTGCACGAACTCCATAAGCTTCTCCGTCCTCACCTTTCTTATGTAGATGAACCTCTCAAGGTCGAAGCCTTCGGTATATATGAAGCTCACGGACTGCAGCGAACTCATCGTGTTGATGTAGTCCATGTCATCCTCGCTGAGAACACTGTCTTCAAGCCTGTATGTCGAACCGTCGTAGAGGACGAGGCAGTCATGCGGAGTAACGGGATAGAGCGCAATGTACCCGATATCCCTGTGGGATGACTGAATATAAGAATACTGCCTCATGTACCAGGGATTCATCTGCACAACCGGAAGGTCTCCGAGGAGAAACGTGCGTGTCGGCGGAGAATGAAGGACGGCGGACTTCAGGTCGACATAGTCCAGAGCCGTGTACAGATTCTCGTCGGCTGCAGCGTACAGCTCTCCCAGATGATGATTCTCCTTATGTACAGACCTGCTGCTTCTGCGGAAAGTGATTCTTATTTCCTCATCGAGATGCATCAGACCGTATCTCCAGGAAACAAATGAGAGTGTGTTGAGAAAAGGGAAAAGACGATGGAAGAATACCGGGATACTCTCCTTCTCATCAAGAAGATGAGATATCGTAATACCGGGGAAGGCAAGATCAAGGAAACACTCCTTCGGAATATATGCCCTCTCCTTCTCGTCTCTGTAGTACCAGAAAGGCAGTGTATAGGTATCCTGCACTCTCTTTCTGACGGTCTTCTTCTTTGTCTTGTCCCAGAGAAGGAGGTCTCCCTCCCTTGAGCGGAAGGATGAGAGAATCATCCTTGGACAGTAGTGAACGGAGACTGTTACAGTTTCATTACCGGAATTAGCCATGTCGATATTCTGACGCGGGAGAATGACTATTTCAATCAGAAAGTGGCCCCCGCCCCTGTTTTTTCTGCCCCCCGCACACCGGCGACGTGTGACAACGGGCAGCCCGACCGGACTGCCCGAAGGTTCTTACAAAAGGAGTAATGTCTGTTTACTTGATGAACTTCACTTCCGGATAGATATCCTTCTTCGCCTCTTCCTTACGCTCATTGAAGGCTATCTTGTTCTCTTCGAAGAGATTCCTTCCTTCCGTATCTATCGATACGATGAGGGGTCCGAACTCCTTCACTTCACAGCACCAGAGCGTCTCGGGCATCCCGAGTTCATCCCAGTGATGCTCCTTGATTCTCACGACTTCAGTCGCGGCGACGACGGCACAGCCTGCGGGGAAGACGCAGTGGATTGCACCGAACTCCTTACAGGCACGCTCGGTATTCTCCTTCATGCCGCCCTTTCCGACGATGACTCTGACACCCGTCTCCTTCACGAAGTCATACTCGAACTTCTCCATTCTCATACTCGTGGTCGGTCCGATTGATACCATCTCGTATTCGTCGTCACTTCCTTCCTTCTTTCTCACAATCGGGCCCGCATGGAAGATAGCCTTCCCTCTTATGTCATACGGAAGCTCTCTTCCGTATTCGATGAGACGGCGGTGTGCGACATCACGGCATGTCATGAGGTCTCCGTCGAGCCATACGATGTCACCGATTCTTATTCCTTCGAGGTCTTCACGTGTAACAGGTGTTACAAGAACTTTCTTTCCGTTTCTGATTTCTGTCATTTTCTTCCTCCTCAGCCTCTGAAACCGGAGTGAGTGTCACACGTCCAGTCAAGATTACTGTCAACAATGAGGTGTCCGCGTCTGTGACTCCAGCAGCCGACGTTGACTGCAACTCCGATAGTCGACGGATGGCGTGCGGTATTCTCGATGTTGACACCGAGTACCGATGCTCTTCCTCCCATTCCCTGCGGTCCCAGTCCGATTCTGTTGATTCCATCCTCCAGGAGCCTTTCCATCTTTGCGGCATTGGCGTTGTCGTTGTGTGAGCCGATCGGTCTCATCAGGGCCTTCTTCGAGAGAAGTGCCGCAGTTTCGACACTCGTCGCGACTCCGACTCCCACGAGGAGAGGCGGACATGCGTTGAGACCGTAGGACGTCATCTGGTCGAGAACGAAGTCCGTGATTCCCTCGTACCCCGCACCGGGCATGAGTACCATCGCCTTACCCGGCAGCGTGCATCCGCCGCCTGCCATGTATGAGTAGATTTCGCACTTGTCCGAATCAGGGACGATGTCCCAGAAGACTGTCGGGGTTCCCTTTCCGACATTTCTCTTCGTGTTGTACTCGTCGAATGTCTCGACGGAGTTGTGTCTCAGCGGCGCAGTGAATGTGCTCTGCACGACGGCTTCCTTCAGAAGTGCCTCGAGGGAGTCGATGAGAGGAAACTTCGTTCCGCACTTCAGCCAGAACTGGATGACTCCCGTGTCCTGACAGGAAGGCCTGTCGAGGGCAAGAGCGAGCTCCTGATTCCTGGTCATCGTCTCGTAGATGACCTTTGCAAGTTCTCCGTCCTCCCTGTCACCGAGCTCCCTGAGCTTCTTTTTCACGTCATCGGGAAGGACCTTTCCCGTGTAGGAGACGAAGTCTGCTACAAGATCAGTCAGTTTCTTAACCTGTTCTTCTTTGGTCATTTCATATTTCTCCTTATATCAGTTGGGGTAGAACGGGAAGAATATCGGGCAGAGTATGAGTACCACTGCAAACGATACGAAGATAAGCGGAAGTCCGCCCTTCACGTAATCCTTGAACCTGTATCCTCCGAGTCCCACGACCATTGTGTTGGCCGGCATTCCGATCGGGGTTGCATAGGCACATGAGCATGCGATGACAGTACAGATGACGACACTCCTCGGGTCTGCATTCAGAGCCTTTGCAAGCGATGTCGCAATCGGGAGCATCAGAGCAGTCGTTGCCGTATTGCTCATGAAGTTCGTGATTGTGCATCCGACGACGAAAATCACGACGAGGATGAGAATCGGACTCGGGTTGGATCCCAGGAGCTTCACGATGCTTTCCGCGATGACGTCTCCAGCCCCTGTCTTCTCGAGAGCCTTGCTGAGGGCAAGAGAGCCTCCGAAGAGGAAGATGACCTTGAGGTCGATGGACTTAAGGGCAGCCTTCTCGCTGATGACACCTGTAAGAACAAGGAAACATGCGGCGACGCATGCCGTCACCTGCAGCTTGATTCCGATCTGGTCCTCGAAGATCATTGCAAGGATACAGATGATGAGAACCACGAGCGACGTAATCTGCTTCCACAGGGGAGCTTCCTTCTTAGGCCCGACTCCCTCGGCTATTTCCTCACTTGTCGTGTCCGGAAGAAGCTTATAGCCTATTACGCCGTAGAAGACGATTCCGGCGATTATCATCGGGAGAGCGACCGGAGCATACATGAAGAAGGATGTATGGGCAACCATCTCCTCGAGTGCGTTGACACCCATGAGGTTGCCCGGGGCACCGATGATGGACAGGTTTCCTCCGAGAGCTGCTGCGAAGACAAGCGGCATCAGAAGCTTTCCTCTCTTGAATCCCGATTCGTCGGCGATTGCACAGACAACGGGAATGAGAACGGCTGCGGTTCCGGTGTTGGACAGGAATCCGCTCATGAGACATACTATCGACATGACAGCCACGATGAGCATCCTCTCGCTCTTCGCAAAGCGTGTCACGAGACGCCCGATCTTGTTCGCCATTCCCGTCTCGAATAGAGCCTGGCCGACGACGAACATGCCAACGCAGAGTATGACGTTCGAGTTCACGAAGCCCGCGAATGCTTCAGATACCGTCAGTACTCCCGTCAGATTAAGCAGCAGACATACGATACACGATGTCAGGCCAAGTGGTATCTTCTCAAGGATGAACATCACTATGGCAAAAAGCAGCAACAGCAGTGTTATGGTAACATCACTCATTGTTTTTCCTCACTTTCGTTTTGATGGCCCAATTCTAGTGTTGTCAATTGAACTAGGGGGTGTTACAAAAGTACGATTTTGTTACACCCTCTATTTTTTT
>CAVFVX010000045.1:0-16860 GCA_963626075.1 Acutalibacteraceae bacterium | reverse complement strand
GGTGTCTCAACGGCGTCTACTGGCACAAGGAAATCTATCCCTGGCAGATCTGGCTCGACGGCCTCTACATGGAAGGACCCTTCAATGCCGAGTACGGTTACCGCCACGGAGACGAAGAGGAAATCGACGATGTCATGAATCAGCTTCTCACGACATACTCCGTTCTCAAGGACAGCAAGACGGGACTGTTATATCATGCATTCGACGAATCGAGAGGTCAGCGCTGGAGCAACGAAGTCACGGGGTGCAGCCCCCACTTCTGGTCGAGAAGCATCGGATGGTACCTCATGGCCCTCATCGACGTACTCGATTACGTATCCGAAGAGAATCCGAAGAGGGGAGACCTCATCAACATCATCCGTGCCCTCTCGTCGTCCCTTCTTCCCTTCCAGGACAGAAGCGGCATGTGGTACCAGGTACCGGATCTTCCGGACAGGGAAGGCAACTACCTCGAGACAAGCGCAACAAGCATGTTCGCATACTCCTTCTACAAGGGCGTGAGGAAGGGCTACCTCGATCCCTCGTACCTCGTTCCGGCAGCAAAGGCAGTCGACGGCATAAAGAAGCTCTATCTCACGAAGGACGGAGACGAATACCACCTCGGCGGAATCTGCTCGGTGGCGGGCCTCGGCGGAAATCCGTACCGCGACGGCTCCTTCAAGTACTATATAAAGGAGAAGATAGCAACGGACGACTTCAAGGGCGTGGGACCGTTCATCCTCGCGCTTCTCGAGAGCGAAATCTGATTTTCTGTAAGGACCGGCATTACAAACCGGCCCTTTAATTTTGCAAACGTAAAGTGTATTTAACTTGTAGTTTTAACCCCCGGAGTCTATCATTTTTTACAGGGTTGAAGTGTTCAGCCCGGGAAGATTTACTTAAGGAACATGCAGGCGCCTTCTCAGTTTCCACCATGTCTGTTCCGGAGGGGAGAGAAAATGAACTCGAGACTTCAGGCTGTTGCCGTACTTGCTGCGCTCTGCGCGGTTTTCTTCATTACCGGTCTTCTGCATTGAACGGGGGCCGGAGGACGGCTTCTCCTTGCCGTCCGTGGTTAAGGGTGGTGATTCCACCCCCTTTTTCATGTCGGGGAGGTATCTCAATGAAAAGTGTCAGGGTTTCCTTCAGAACCACGCCGGAGGGAATAGAGAGACTGCACAGAAGTGAAGGTTTCCTCTGCCGCCTGAGACCGGGCGGGTATCCGGAAGAGCTCGAGGACCTTGCCGATGCCGTCGAGATTTCTGCCGGAATCGATGCAGGGAGAATGAAGACATATCCTCTTGATGAGGTGAGAAAGGAATTCGGGGTATGAGCGCTCACCGGCGGGGCTTCTGAAAAATCAGGCCGATTCATTTCATTTTCTCTTTGCCTAAAGAGTGAAGCTGCTACTATAATGATTCTGTTGGTCCCTAGGGACAACGGAGGATTTATGAACAGATTCAAGAGATTTGCACTTGTCGCACTCGTCCTCGTATTCAGCGTCACGGCTGTATTCGCAGAGGGCGCAGCAGAGGCACTCGGTGCTCAGAAGGATGTTGTAGTTCTTTATACAAACGATGTTCACTGCGGAATCGACGAAAACGTCGGTTATGCAGGCCTTGCAACATACAAGAAGGCAATGGAGGACGAGGGTAACACAGTCGTTCTCATCGATGCCGGTGATGCTGTACAGGGCGATGTCATCGGAACGGTCTCTCGTGGCTCGTACCTTGTCGACATCATGAACGAACTGGGATACGACTACTGCGTATTCGGCAACCACGAATTCGACTACGGAATGGACAGACTTTCCGAGCTCGTGGCTCAGTCCGACGCACAGTACCTCAATGCTACGATTCACTATACGGGAAAGGGTGAGAACCTTCTCTCTGCTTCCGTACCGTACGTAATCAACCGCTACGGCTACCTCGATGTCGCATTCATCGGTGTCTCCACTCCCGAGACTCTCACGAAGTCCACTCCCAAGTACTTCATGGAAGACGGTGAATTCGTCTACTCCTTCGACGCAGGCGAAGAGCTCTATGCAACAGTCCAGGGCTACATCGACGAAGTCAGAGAGAAGGGCGCAGACGTTGTCGTCCTCATCACACACCTCGGAATCGAAGAGGACAGCGAGCCCAACAGAAGCTATGACCTCATTGCGAACATCACTGGTGCCGATGCAGTCATCGATGCTCATTCCCACTCTGTCGTCGAGTGCGAACTCGTGAAGGACAAGAGCGGAAACGACGTCATCCTCACACAGACGGGAACAAAGCTTGCAAACATCGGAAAGATGGTCATCAAGGCTGACGGCTCCATCACGACAGAACTCATCAGCGACGTCGAGAAGGATGCCGACTTCACGGCATACATCGACTCCATCAAGGCGGAGTACGAGGCAGCTCTCAACGCAACTGTCGCAGTGAGCGAAGTCGAGCTCCCGATTGCAGACGAGAACGGAATCAGAATGGTCAGAAACCAGGAAACGGCTATCGGTGACCTCTGTGCTGACGCTTACAGATACGTCTCCGGCGCTGACATCGCATTCGTCAACGGCGGCGGTATAAGAGCAGCTATCCACAAGGGAGACATCTCGACGGCAAACATCATCTCCGTCCATCCGTACGGCAACATGCTCTGCATGTGCGAGGCAACGGGTCAGGAGATTCTCGACGCTCTCGAACTCGGAAGCATGAACACCCAGTCCGTAAAGGCTGCTGACGGCAAGGCTGTCGGCGAGTCGGGCGGCTTCCTCCAGGTTTCCGGTCTCAAGTACACAATCGACACATCCATCCCGACATCCGTCGTCAAGGACGCAAACGGTTTCTTCGTTGAGGTCGCAGGTGAGAGAAGAGTAAAGGATGTCTACGTTGAGTCAAACGGCGAATGGGTTGCAATCGATCCGGAGAAGACATACACACTCGCATGCCACAACTACAAGCTTCAGGATATGGGCGACGGCTACACGATGTTCGCTGACAACGTATTCCTTCTCGACAAGACGATGATCGACAACCAGGTCCTCATCACATACATCAGAGACGGCCTGGGCGGAGTCATCGGCGAAGAGTACGCAGCTCCCCAGGGCAGAATCACAGTCATCTGATTGTAATCAGCTCTGTACAGTCTCCTTCCGGCCTCCGGGAGGAGATTTTACTTTCTGAGTGCCGATTTTCTTTGTAAAGACGGAAAAGGTAACATACAATGATTGTTGAAGCGTTATCTGAATAACGCGGAAAAAAGGAGATTATAAACATGAAAAAGACATTGGCTGTCGTATTGATGGTACTCTGTGCTCTCTCTGTATTCGCAGGCGGCGCTGCAGAAGCTGCTTCTTCATCTTCGTCGGGTCAGATCAAGGCCATTCTTCTCACCGATGCAACGGGAATCGACGACAAGTCGTTCAACGCTGCAGCATGGAGAGGAATCCTTGCATTCTACGGCGACAACGGAGAGGGAAGAGGAACTCTCTACGAGAACGTCACGGCTCAGAGCGAAGACGACTACCTCCCGAACCTCAAGAATGCTGCAGAGCAGGACTGGGACCTCATCATCACAACGGGATTCACATGGGCTGAAGCTACACAGGAAGCAGCTGCTCTCTATCCCGACCAGAAGTTCATCATCGTCGATGTTGACTACCTCAACAAGACCGACAACCTCATCCAGTACATCTACGAAGAGGAGCAGGGCTCATACCTCGTAGGCGTTGCAGTCGCAACCCAGGCTAAGGAAGACGGAATCACATCTCCGAAGTTCGGTTTCGTCGGCGGTGTCGCAGGCGCTACAATCACGAAGTTCGAGATCGGCTACATCGAAGGAATCAAGAGCGTATTCCCGGATGCCGAGATTGTTGACTACTACGTAAACAGCTGGGGCGATCCCGCAGCAGCAAAGACAGCGGCAAAGAGCATGTATGACAGCGGTGTCTACTGCATCTTCGCAGCAGCAGGCGGATCGGGACTGGGAGTCATCAACCAGGCCAAGGAAGAAAGACTCGCAGGCAAGAACGTCTGGGCTATCGGTGTCGACAGCGACCAGTATGAAGACGGTGTCTATGCTGAAGGCAAGTCCGCAGTCATCACATCCATGCTCAAGATGGTCGAGAACTCCACTCTCGATGCTCTCAACAAGGTTGCAGACGGCACATGGCAGGGCGGCGTCGTAACGCAGAACATGGCTAACGAAGGTGTCGGCTACTCGACGGCAAACTCCGAGCTCAAGGCTTCTGCTGTTGCGGCTGCAGACCAGGCAAAGGCAGACATCCTCTCGGGTAAGATTGTCGTCAACAAGACATATGCTGCATCCAGGGCTGCAGGTCTTGCTCCCGCAGGACTCGCTGCAATCGACGACTGATAAAGTCTGATACGGTTTTTCACGGCACGCTCCTGAGGGGCGTGCCTTTGGAATAATTCCACACATAAAGGTGACTCAATTGAGCGAATATGCAATTCAGATGCTCGGCATCACCAAGACCTTCCCGGGAATAATCGCTAACGACAACGTCAATCTCGAGGTGAAGGAAAACGAAGTACACGCAATCCTCGGAGAGAACGGTGCGGGTAAGAGTACCCTCATGTCCGTACTCTTCGGAGCTTACCCGGCGGATGCGGGAAAGATACTCATTCACGGAAAGGAAGTGAAGATCACGGATCCCAACGTCGCAACGAAGCTCGGAATCGGAATGGTTCACCAGCACTTCAAGCTTGTACACAACTACACGGTCACGGAGAACATCGTTCTCGGAAAGGAACCCACATCCCACGGTATTCTCTCTCTGAAGGACGCAGAGAAGAAGGTCAGGGAACTCTCTGACCGCTACGGCCTCGCCGTAGACCCCAGGGCCAGAATTGACGACATAACGGTCGGTCAGCAGCAGAGAGTCGAGATACTCAAGACTCTCTATTCGGACAGCTCCATCATCATCCTCGATGAACCGACAGCCGTCCTGACACCACAGGAAATAGACGAGCTCATGGACATCATCCGCCTATTAAAGAAGGAGGGTAAGACCATCGTGCTCATTACACATAAACTCAGGGAGATCAAGGCCGTCGCCGACCGCTGTACGGTCCTGAGACGCGGAGAATACATCGGTACAATCGACATCACACCCGAAACAAGCGAGCAGGAGCTTGCGACGATGATGGTCGGAAGGGCGGTGAAGTTCGACATCGAGAAGGCTCCGTGTCACCCGGGAGAGGTCGTCCTCTCCGTCCAGCACCTGTATGTGAAGGACTCCATAGGAGTGGAGAAGGTCAGAGACCTCTCGCTCGACGTAAGAAAGGGCGAAATCGTCGGTATTGCGGGTGTCGACGGTAACGGTCAGACGGAACTTCTCTATGCCCTCTCGGGCCTCAGCAGGGCAGAGAGCGGAAAGATTCTCCTCAACGGCGAGGACATAACGAATCTCTCGATAAGGGAGAGAATCGAAAAGGGTATGGGACACATTCCCGAGGACAGACACAAGCACGGCCTGGTGGGGGACTTCACCGTTGCCGAGAACACGGTTCTCAAGGATTACTACAAACCGAAATACACGAAAAAGTTCAATGTACTGGACTATAAGAAGATTACCGGGAATTCGGACGAACTCATCGAAGAGTTCGACATACGTTCGGGTCAGGGCAGCAGCACCCCCTGCGGCTCTCTCAGCGGCGGTAACCAGCAGAAGGTGATTGTCGCCCGCGAGATTTCGCTCTCTCCCGACCTCCTTCTCGTTGCGCAGCCGACGCGCGGACTCGATGTCGGAGCAATCGAGTACATACGTAAGAGAATCGTTGCCGAACGCGACAAGGGCAGGGCGGTACTCCTCGTCTCCTTCGAGCTCGACGAGATCATGAACCTCTGCGACAGAATTGCCGCGATAAGCAAGGGCCAGATAGTCGGAATCTTCAACGAAGGCGAGAAGACGAGTGCGGAAATCGGACTCATGATGGCCGGTGTAAAGGCAAAGGAGGGGTGCAATGGCTGAGAAAAAGAAGGAAAGAAAAAGCTTCATAGACTGGTTCCTCGATTCCCGCGGCGCTTCGTCCGTTGCGGTCGTAATACTGGGCTTCATCGCCGGAGTCATTCTGCTCTTATGTATAGGGAAGAATCCGAAGGGACTCTTCGAAGCCGTCTTCCAGTCGATAGTCGGAAAGGCGAAGAAGGGCGGCGGATGGAACTTCAGGAACATCGGCGAGACGCTGACGTTCACGATTCCATACGTACTCTGCGGCCTTTCGATGGCCTTTGCAAACAGAGTGGGGCTCTTCAACATCGGAGCCGAGGGACAGTATGCGGTGGGAATGCTTGCCGCACACATCGTCGGCGTCTGTCTACCCTCATTTCCGGGGCAGTGGCTCCTGTGCCTTATCGCATCGCTTCTCGCGGGTGCTCTCTGGGGCGGAGTCGTGGGACTGTTGAAGGCGAAGTACAAGGTGAGCGAGGTCGTTGCGACAATCATGCTCAACTACGTCGCGCTCTATCTCTATCCTCTTGTATGTCTCTACCTTCTTCCCGAGGGTACGGTCAACAAGACGAACAGAACTGCAGACCTACAGGAGACGGCGCTTCTGAAGAGCGGTCTCATATCCGGATCGAACCTGAATATCGGAATATTCTTCATGCTTCTCATGGTCGTTCTCTACTGGTTCATCATGGAGAAGACTGCATTCGGCTACGGTCTCAGGGCAACGGGCTTCAACAGGGACGCGGCAAGATGCTCGGGTATAAACGATACACGTAACACGACTCTCGCCATGGCAATCTCGGGAGCCTTCGCGGGACTCGCGGGAGCATGCGTACTCCTCGGGGCCATCAGGTACTCCAAGATTCTCCAGAGCCAGGACAACTACGGCTTCATGGGAATAGCGGTTGCGCTTGTCGGTAACAGCAGGGCACTGGGGTGTCTTCTTGCGGGCTATCTCTTCGGAGTGCTGAAACAGGCCTACTCCCTGATGCAGGGCAGCGGAATACCGAAGGAGGTCGTGTCGATAATACAGGGCCTCATCGTCATATTCATCTCGTTCCGAAGCGGTCTCTCGATTATCAGAGACAGACGCAGCAAGATCCGTGTGAGAAAGGAGAACGCAAAATGATCAACACACTTTCGACAATAATGATGCTTGTATCTCCGATTCTCATCATCGCCACCGGCGGCATGATCTGCGAGCGCAGCGGCGTCACGAACGTGGGACTGGACGGGCTGATGAGTATAGGAGCATGTACGGCGGCAATCGTTCATCAGCTTCTCGAGAAGGCGGGAATGGCGAACGGCCTCTCGGTGACGACGGCGCTTCTTGCGGCTGCTGTCGCCTCGATGCTCATATCGGTACTGCACGCAGTCGCCTCCATAGACCTCAAGTCCGATCAGACAATAAGCGGTACGGGAATAAACCTCCTTGCAACCGGCGTCACGGTCTTCGTCTGTCAGCGTATCTACGGTACGGACCGCTCCGAAGCTTTCAAGATCGGTATGATCAAGGATGCCCTCGGCTTCTATCCGACACTGTACATATCGATTGTTGTAATGGTTGCGGCATGGTTCATACTCTACAAGACTCCCTTCGGAATGCACCTCAGGGCATGCGGTGAGCACCCCGCGGCTGCAGACAGCGTGGGAATCAACGTAAGGCGCATAAGGTACATCGGCGTCCTCTCATCGGGATTCCTCGGGGGGCTTGCGGGAGGCTGCGCAGTTCTCACGCAGACGATTCAGTACACTTCGACATTCACGAACGGCCGAGGCTTCATCGCACTTGCGGCAGTCGCATTCGGACGCTGGACACCGCTCGGAGTAACGGGAGCGAGCGTGCTTTTCGGTGCATCCCTTGCCCTCAGTACGATTTCGGCAATGGTTCCGGCACTGAAGGTGATACCTTCCCAGGTATTCAACATCATACCGTACCTCGTGACACTGATCGCCCTCGTCATCTTCTCGGGACGCGACTATGCTCCGAAGGCTGTCGGTATTCCCTACGAGAAGGGAAGTTCGTGATGAGGAAGAGACAATGACACCACATAACAGAGGAGAAAAAGGGGATTTCGCGAAGACGGTACTCATGCCGGGCGACCCCTTACGTGCAAAGTTCTGTGCGGAGAACTACTTCGAGAAGCCGAGGCTCGTAACGGACGTGAGAAACGTCCTCGGGTACTCGGGCTTCTATAAGGGGATGCCCGTCAGCGTCATGAGTTCGGGTATGGGAGGACCGAGTGCGGGAATATATTCCTACGAGCTCTTCACGCACTATGATGTAGATAACATCATCCGCATCGGAACATCGGCGGGGCTCCGGGAGAACATGGAGGTCGGGGACCTCGTACTCGCACTCACGTGCTCGACGGACGGCTCGTGGGCGAAGCAGTACAACCTTCACGGAACGCTTGCGCCGTGCGTGAGCTTCCCCCTCCTCGAGAAGGCCCTTGAGAGCGTACGGGAGAAGGGCTTTCCGTTCCATGCGGGAATGATTTTCTCCTCGGATTACTTCTCCTCCTACAATGCTCTCGGTGAGGAAGAATGGAAGTCATTCGCAGCTCTCGGAGCACTTGCGCAGGACATGGAGACGATGGCTCTCTACTGTAATGCAATGTACACACATAAGAGAGCGCTCTCCATTCTCACGATGACGGACAACGTCGTCACGGGAAAGAGCTTTAGAAACGAAGAGAGAATGGAAGGCAACAGACGCATGATCGAGGTCGCACTCGAGACTGCATACAGGGTATATAAGGATGAAGAAAAGCATTGTTCTTGAAGCGGCAGAGAAGCGCTTTGCCTGCAAGCACTACACAGATAAGCCCATTGAGAAGGACATCCTCACGGCCATTCTTGAAAGTGGAAGGCTTGCTCCGACATCCTTCGGCATGGAGATGTTCGACATCCACGTCTCCCGGTCGAAGGACATAATCGATGCCTGCTGCTTCCAGGAGAGCATGAAGACGGCTCCCGTCACTCTCGTAATCACAGTGAAGAAAGCCGGGTTTTACGACCCCGACGGCACCTTCGTCCGCTCCCGCGGTGAAAGATTCCCCGGAACGATCGAGGAGTACGTTGACGACTTCAGAGGTTATTACGAAATGATGAAGAGAGAGGGAAGGCTCGACATGTGGGCGAAGGCCCAGGGCTACCTTCCTCTCTCCTTCATGATGCTGACTGCCGCCGAGTACGGAATACAGAGCTGCGCAATCGAAGGTTTCGACAACGATGCACTTATAAGGAAGCTCGGACTCGACGGGAATGAGGATCAGGTATCGTGCTGTCTTGCTCTCGGGTACCCCGATGAGACGAGAGAGCGTATACGCCGGCCTCTTGAGGACATAGTGAAATACCACGGAGAATTCTAGAGATGGAAAAGAGAAGAATAATACTCGACGTAGACACGGGACACGACGACGCCGTCGCCATCGCACTTGCCGCAGGACTCAGGGATGAGATAGAGATTGATGCTCTCATCGCCTGTGCGGGAAACCAGATCAGGGATTATACCCTCGAGAACACCCTCAACATGGCGGAGGCCCTCGGACTCGAGTGCCCCGTATTCGCGGGTGCGAAGGGACCGATTCTCCGTAAACAGGTAATCGCGGGGACAATCCACGGACAGAGGGGCTTCGACGGTCCCGTCTTCCCCCCGAGAAGGAAGCAGGAATCGAAGGGCAACGGAATCCTGTGGGCAGTCGACCATGTCATAAGTCACCCCGGAGAGATTACATACGTATCGGTAGGGCCGTGGACGGATCTTGCGACATGTATAAAGGCCGACGAGCGCTTTGCTCCGTCACTGAAGGAAATCGTCCTCATGGGCGGGGCCGTGGACCATCCGGGTAACACCACCCCCAGTGCCGAGTTCAACGTATTTGCAGACCCCGAGGCTGCATCAATCGTCATGCAGTCGGGTGCTCCGATTACCATGTTCGGTCTCGATGTCACGCTCCAGGTACTCCTCACCGAGGAGATTCTCGACAGGGTGAAGTCTCTTCCCGAATCGAACTACAGGAGAATCTTCCTTGACAGCATGGGCTACTACATACCGTCTCTCGTGAAGGCGACGGGCGCATGGCCCGCGATGCACGACCCCTGCTGCATAGCATATCTCGCTGCCCCCTCGATCTTCGAATTCTCCTACCGCCCGATAACAGTTGAAACAAAAGGCGAAAGTACGTACGGTAAGACGACCGGCGGAAAGGAGGACAGGAATCAGAAGACGAAGTTCGGTATCCATGCCGATACGGAGAAGTTCTGGTCACTCTTCTTCAGGGCAGTCGGTAACCTCAGATAGGAGAAAGAAAGATATGGCAGATGTAATCAGGAATCTTAAGGAAAGCGCAGCATACATAGAGTCGAAGCTCGGAAAAAGAAAGGTCGATGTGGCGATAGTCCTGGGTTCGGGACTGGGTGACCTCGGAGAGGAGGTGGAGGATGCAGTCATCATCCCCTACCGTGACATTCCCCATTTCCCCGTTTCCACCGTTCCCGGACACAAGGGAAGACTCATCATCGGCAGGCTGGAAGGAAAAACCGTCATGTGCATGCAGGGCAGATTCCACTTCTACGAAGGCTACTCGATGGAGGAGTGCGTCTACCCCATAAGAACGATGTTCATGCTCGAAATAAAGTCGCTCATCCTCACGAATGCCGCGGGCTGTGTGAACAGGAACTGGAACGTGGGCGACCTCATGCTGATTACGGACCACATCAAGCTCTGTGCCGAGAGCCCGTGCAGGGGCCCAAATTACGATGAACTCGGATTCAGGTTCTTCGACATGACCACAGCCTACGACAAGGGACTTCAGGAGGTTGCGAGAAAAGCCGCGGAGAAGAACGGGATAACCCTCAGGGAAGGCGTCTACATGTTCATGAGCGGCCCGAACTTCGAGACTCCCGCCGAGATACGCTTTGCACGCACGGCCGGAGCCGACGCCTGCGGCATGAGCACTGTTCCCGAGGCCATTGCGGCATCGCAGATGGGATTCAGGACGATGGGAATCAGCTGCATGACGAATATGGCTGCCGGAATTCTGGACCAGAGCCTCAATCACGAGGAGGTCCTTGAGACGGGAAGAGTCGTCAGGACGAAGTTCACTGCTCTCGTGAAGACGATCATATCCTCCTGGCCGGAGAACTGAGTTACAGAAGGCCCGATTCGCAGCTGCTTCTTATGGAGTGGCTGTTTTTTACAAAATTGTCAGGACATAAATGAAATCCGGCCAAATGAAAAGTTGAAATCCGGCCAAATGAAAAGTTGAAATCCGGCCAAATGGAGTATATGATTTCCGTAGAAACATTGTTTAAGCGGAGCCTCCATTATGGACATGAGTGACTACAGACCCAGAATCATCGATCCCATTCTCGAAAGGTACCTTTCCGTTTTCGGTGCGGTTTATATCGAAGGCGCAAAGGATATCGGGAAGACATGGACCGGACGGTATCATTCCGGAAGTGCGTTCTTTGTTGCCGACCCGGAAGGAAATTACCGGAACAGGGAATACGCCATGATGGATCCTGCGATGGTTCTTCCGGGAGAGAAACCGCGTCTTCTTGATGAATGGCAGGATGTTCCGTCCCTCTGGGATGCCGTACGTTTCGAAGTTGACAGGACTGCTTCCAAAGGGCTTTTCATTCTGACGGGATCGGCAACTCCGAACTGGAAGAATATCTCTCACAGCGGGGCCGGCAGGATTGCAACGCTCAGGATGAGGCCGATGAGCCTCTTTGAGATGGGGTACTCCAGCGGGGCTGTGTCCCTTGAGAAACTCTGCAGGGGGGAACTGCAGAATCAGATGCTTGAAAGTGTGAAGCTTGAGAATCTTGCAGATTACATACTCCGCGGCGGATGGCCGGCAAACAGAGGAAGGAGTATCGAAGACGCAATGCTTCTTCCCCGTGATTATGTCAATACGGTTCTGAAAAAGGACATGTTCAACGTGGATGATGTCCACAGGGACAAGAATCTGATGGAACTTCTGATGAAATCGCTGGCCCGCAACGAATCCTCGACGGCGACACTTAAGACATTCCAGAATGACATCAGGATCAGCGGTGACAGGGATGTCACGACAGATACCGTTTCCTCCTACCTCGATGTCCTTAACAAGCTTCTTCTCATCGACAATCAGCTTCCGTTTGCTTCAAGACTGAGGTCTTCCGTCCGTGTCAGGCAGCAGGTGAAGAGACATTTCGTTGATCCGTCGCTTGCTGCAGCACTTCTTGAAGCAACTCCCGAAAGCCTTATACAGGACCTTGAAACCTTCGGACTTCTTTTCGAGGCACTCTCTATCAGGGATCTCAGAATATATGCCGAGGCATTCGGGGCTAAACTCTATCATTATCTTGATTACAGAAACAGGGAAATGGATGCCGTCGTTTCCCTTCCCGGCGGAGAGTGGTGCGGTTTCGAGATAAAGCTCGGAAGAAACAGAATCGATGAAGGAGCTGAGAATCTTCTGAAGATAAAGAAGGAGATTGAGAAGGAGGACGGTGAAAAAGGTCCGAAGATCCTCTGTGTGATCTGCGGCCTAGAAGGCGCTGCATACAGACGTCCCGACGGTGTATATGTCGTACCTCTTACCGCTCTTGCTCCATAGAGGGGAAAATCCTGGCTTTACTTCTGATTTTTTTGATTTGGCATTATTTGAGGTGCATTTTTTGCACCTCAAGTTTTCAAACTCTTCCGGTTTCTGCAGGTCCATCAGCATTGTGGGCATAATCTGCCCGCACTGATTCTCTTTCAGGTTGTTTCCATCTTCTGCCTTTTGGGCCGCATTATCGTGGTGCAATTTCTGCACCTCGATATATCCGGTTTGATATCACAGTTTGTGATTTCAACAAGTCAGCATATCTTCATCACAAAGACAGAAGAGTCATGTGAATTTTCAGAAAGAAATGGAAATTAATAATTCTCAAACATTTCGGTAATTATTTCTAAACGCCTCGTCACTATTCTTACCGTGCAAATCCGGAATAAGAGAGGTAAACAAAATGAGTAAGAAAACATATTTACTGACAGGCGCCGCAGGATTTCTCGGCTCTCATATCTGCAGACAGCTTCTTGAGAGAGGCGACAGGGTAAGGGCATTCGTTCTCACGGGCGATCCGGCAGTGAAGTACATCCCCGAGGGCGTCGAGCTCTTCGAAGGCAATCTCTGCTCTGAGGAGGACTGCATGGAATTCTTCAATGCGGATGCCGACGAGACGGTCTGCATACACTGCGCAAGTCTCGTGACCGTCAATCCCGACTACAGTGAGAAGCTCATGGCAGTCAACGTCGACGGAACGGACAACATCATCGCCTCTGCGAAGGCGCATAAGGAATGCAGCAGGCTTGTCTACGTATCTTCGACGGGAGCAATCCCCGAGGAGCCGAGAGGAAGAAAGATAAGGGAAGTGAAGCACTTCTATCCCTATGACGAGAACCTTGTCGTCGGCTGGTACAGCAGAACGAAGGCAATCGCAACGCAGCATGTTCTCGATGCTGCAAAGGAAGGTCTCAATGCCTGTGTCGTACAGCCGAGCGGAATTCTCGGCCCCGGGGATAATGCGATAGGAACCACGACGAAGACAATCATCAGCATCATAAAGGGTGAGATGCCTGTAGGCATGCAGGGCTCGTTCAATCTTGCCGACGTCAGGGATCTTGCTGCAGGCTGCATCGCGGCTGCCGACAGGGGAAAGAGAGGCGAGTGCTACATCCTCGCAAACGAGGAAGTCACGCTCAAGGAGCTCTGCACTCTCCTCGATAAGGATCTCCACTGCGGAAAGTGCAGGGCATACCTTCCTCTGACTCTGGCAAAGAAGATTGCATCTTCCCAGGAGAAGAAGGCGAAGAAGACGGGAAAGCAGCCCCTTATGACGACATTCAGCGTCTACAACCTCGAGAGGAACAACTCCTTCGATTACACAAAGGCGAAGAAGGAACTCGGTTATTCGACACGACCTTATGCGGAAACACTGCACGACGAGGCCGCATGGCTCAGAGAGCACGGCTACGTGAGCTGAGAGTGCGACTATCGGAATATCATCATCCCCTGCGGCTCTTTTCTCCTCCATTGGAAAGAGCC
This sequence comes from Acutalibacteraceae bacterium, assembly GCA_963626075.1. Classification (GTDB taxonomy): domain Bacteria; phylum Spirochaetota; class Spirochaetia; order Sphaerochaetales; family Sphaerochaetaceae; genus Ornithospirochaeta. Next base: position 2,841 of record CAVFVX010000045.1, on the reverse strand, counting down.
GCTTTTGCGGAAACGTAAACAAAATATAAATATTCCTGTAGTATTATGATGAGGTACGGAGGTGCATATGTTCAGGATACTTGTAGTTGAAGATGACAGAGACCTCAACAGGACGGTCTGCTCCTATCTCAGTCAGAACGGGTTCGGGACCACGGGATGCCTCGATGCCGAGAGCGCATACGATGCTCTCTACGAGAATGTCTACGACATGATCATCTCCGACATAATGATGCCGGGCACCGACGGATTCGAGTTCGCACGCACCGTACGCTCCACCAGTAAGGACATTCCCATCATGTTCATGACGGCGAAGGACGACATCATGAGCAAGGAGAAGGGCTACAGGATAGGAATCGACGACTACATGGTGAAACCTGTGGACCTTGACGAGATGCTCTTACGTATCGGGGCGATTCTGAGAAGAGCGAAGATCGCCTCCGAGAAGAAGATACAGCTCAGGGACTTCGAGATGGACTCTGACGAGCATACGGCATACCTCAACGGAGAGGAGGTGCCTCTGACTGCAAGGGAGTTCTCCATCCTCTACAAGATGCTGAGCTACCCGAAGAAGACCTTCACGAGAACGCAGCTCATGGACGAGTTCTGGTCCTCCGATTCCGATACCGCTCCGAGGGCCGTCGACGTCTACATGACGAAGCTCCGCTCCAAGCTCGCGGGATGTAAGTCCTTCGAGATAAAGACCGTGCACGGACTCGGGTACAAGGCGGTGTTGAATGAAGAGTGAGATATTCCGGAGAATCTACCAGTACGTTCTCTTCTTTCTTCTCATAGCCTTTGTCGTAACATGTACGATGATTCTCTTTTTATCCGTTCTTTCGGGGGAAATCGGGTTCTCGTTCCACGGTGAGAGCTTCAGAAAGGCTGCACAGCTGACGTTCTTCAATGTCTTCGTGCTGAGTTTTCTCTTTCTCGTCATCGACATAGTGAGACGGAGACTGACGACTGACAGAATCACGAAGAGCATACGCGATGCCCTGAGGGAGATAACGAAGGGCAACTTCAGTGTGAGAATATCGAAAAAGGGATACATAGGACTCGACGAGCACTACAGGGAGATAATCGACTGCATCAACAGGATGGCCGAGGAACTCGGAAGCGTGGAGACACTCCGTACCGATTTCATCTCGAACGTCTCGCATGAGATGAAGACGCCGCTCTCCGTCATGCAGAACTATGGAACGCTTCTAGAGGAGCCGGAACTCGGGGAGGAGAAGAGACTTGAGTACGCAAGGGCGATCATAGACACATCGCGCCGCATGACGAATATGATAACCAACATCCTCCAGCTCAACAGACTCGAGAACCAGAAGATATTCCCCGATGGAAAGGAGTACAGCCTCTCCGAGCAGCTTACGCTCTCGCTTTTACAGTACGAGAACGTCTGGGAGAAGAGAAATATCGAAATCGAGACGGATATCGAGGACGATGTGATGATAAGAGCCGACGAGAACCTTCTTTCCCTTGTCTGGAACAATCTTCTCTCGAATGCCTTCAAGTTCACGCCGGACGGCGGAAGAGTATCGGTGGCGCTGAAAAGCGTATCGGGTTATGCCGTCGTAACGGTTTCGGACAGCGGAATCGGAATGACGAAGGAAACGGGAGAACACATCTTCGAGAAGTTCTACCAGGGAGACAGATCTCATGCGAGTCAGGGTAACGGCCTCGGGCTCGCGCTCGTGAAGAGGATAGTGGACATAATGACGGGTGAGATAACAGTCGAGAGCACACTCGGGAGGGGCAGTACATTCACCGTGAAGATGAAACTTAATGCAGAGGACAAGAATGAGTGACAACGATACTTTCAGAATGACATACTCCGCGGAGGAGAAGGACGAAATCGAGAGAATAAGGGACAAGTACACGGAGAAGAAGCCGGACGACATGACAAGGCTCAGGGCCCTCGATAAAGAGAGTGAGAGCATCGCGACGATGGTCTCGATAATAGCGGGAGTCGTCGGAATACTCGTCTTCGGTACGGGACTCAGTCTCTACCTCTCCGAGCTCGGGGACGCCCTGGGGAAAGCGGTTCTTCCCGTTTCGATTCTTGTGGGACTTGTCGGCATCATCCTGATGGTTGCCGCCTTCCCGCTTTACATGCACACTCTCAAGAAGGAGCGTGAGAAGCGGAAGGACGAAATCCTCGCACTTGCCGACGAGCTGATGAAGAAGAGGTAAGATGAATCGAAGGAAAAAGAGACGGGCGTCAAATGGCGCCCGTCCTGCCGTTTATGCTGTTATGGCTTCTGCCATCTTCTCGAGTATGCTGTCGATTTCGACTCCCGGACGCTTTGTCACGATGACGCCGTCGTCATGTACGTAGACGGGGTCGGAAATTATGTCGAGTCCCATGCTGTCGGCCCAGAGCTGGAGACCGGTTATTGCGCTCTTTCCTTCCTCTTCGCCCCGGCGCGAGGATGTGAAGGCGTAGAACCTCTTTCCCTCAAGCTCCTTTGTCTCACGCATCGGGAGCGTCTGATTGAGGAATGTGACCATCTCTGCAGAGGGAAGCGAGAATACCGCGGGGCAGGCGAGGACTATAGTATCCGCCTTTCTCAGCTTCTCGTTCGATGCGAGCGGAAGGGAAGTGATGTCTTCATAGTATTCGTTGGCTTCGTTGTCCTTTGCGGCAGCAAGGTGCAGGTCGCTGTCCTCGATTCTGTAGACGCGTGCGTCGACGCCTTTTTCTTCAAGTTTCGATTTCAAGAGTCCGGCTATGAGGTAGAGATTGCCGGAAACAGAATGGATGATGATGTTTGTTCTCATCGTGTCCTCCTTAACTGAAATTCTAAGGGCAAAGCGGTGAAAAGAAAAGGAAATTGT
>CAVFVX010000044.1:0-17362 GCA_963626075.1 Acutalibacteraceae bacterium | reverse complement strand
GCGTTCTACTGATGACGGGCTACCTCACGACAACTGAAGAGGATAACGGTTACCCTCTCTCTGATGACGAAGTAAGCTTGAAAGTTCCGAACAGAGAAATCATGAGTATCTTCTCATCGGCTGTCGCGAACTGGGTCACCGAGGTAAGCAGGAAAGCTGATCTCTCTGACTTATCGGCTGCTCTCTGGACAGGCGACGCAGAGACAATCGGCAGAGGAATGACGAAGATTCTCAACGAGACCATAAGCTATCACGACATCTGGCAAGAGGGGGCATACCATCTCTTCTTTGACGGACTATTCAGGGGTATGGGGTACAGAGTCGAGTCCAACAGAGAATACGGCATGGGACGCCCCGACATCGTGGTATCGGATGATATGCGTACAAAGGTTGCCGTCTTCGAACTCAAAGGGGCCAATGAAACGCTCAAGAAGGCATCGAAGCAGATTGATGAGAAGAAGTATTCCGACGGCCTCACAGAATCCAGTCTCATCATGTGTTACGCCGTACGCTTCAGCGAAAAGAGCGCGGAAGTAAGACTGACTGAGAGGATACAGAAGTAGTCTTCATGCTTTTCCCCGATTTCCGGAAGATATTTCAACTTTGTTTTTGCAATTATGTGCCTCTTTGCGCTACTCTTGAGTGAAAGGATTCACAGAAGTGCAGGAATTAACGATACAGAGACTTGAGGACATACTCCGAAAGGACAGCGGCATCACGATACTCCGCAGCCGTTCCGCACCGTTCGTTCTCACCTTCCTCTTCAATACATTCTATCTCAACAGCATCTCTTCTCTTCCGTATGATGAATTCAGTCTGAGTCTTGAGAACTTTCTGTCCATCAACAGCGATGTGGAAGAAGAGCTCGAGGAGGATATTCTCTCTGAGAATCCCGAAGACAGCGTTCTGTTTTCCGACAGGAACATCTCGGACAGAATCCGGACGTACACCGAAAACTGGCTGGGAGAGAAGAAGCACTACATCAGGCGTTACCGCAACAGCGAGAAGACCGAGATAATCGAACTCGACAGTGCAGTTGCCCGTCTTCTTCCCTTCATTGCGAGAATCCTCAACAGCGACACAATCGCAACGGAAAGCTCCTTCAACTACATCCTTACCCAGCTTAAGAGTCTTGCCGACAACATGAACGGAGACCCGGAGAAGAGGATTGAGGAACTAGACCGTCAGATAAGGGAACTCGAGAGAGAGCGGGAGGAAATAAAGCGTACACATGTCGTGAAGACATTCGACAGGCGCAAGACCCTGGAGTATCTGAGGGACCTGGAGAACAGAGGCCGTGAGATACTCTCCGATTTTGCCCAGGTCGAGGACAACTTCAGGGAAATCATGAACAAGATAGCCTCAGCCCAGGCCGAGGTCGATTCGAACAGACGCAAGATTCTCGGCTATTCCCTGACTCTTCATAAGGAGCTCTACGCCTCTCCCCAGGGACAGTCCTTCGACGGCTTCTGGAACTATATGATGAGCTACAGCGACGACAGGATAACGGAGCTCTGCGGGGAGATAGAGTCTCTCCTGAAGGAACAGGACATAGACTACGATGATTCGTTCCTCCTTTCGCTGAGAAAGACCTTCTATTCTGCGGGAAAACGCATCGTCGACAAGAATTCGATTCTTACCGAGCGCATGAGCAGGGTGATGGCACAGAAGACACGCTCCGAGCGGAGGGGCTTCGAGGAGCTTGTCGCATCGCTGAGGCAGGAGAGTGCGGTTCTCAGGAACAACGAAAAGGCGCAGGCTTCCATAGAAATGGAGATAGAGACGTCTCCGGAACTTCTGTTCCCGCTTTCAAGGACAATCCGTCTGGAGAATGAGGAGAGCGTGACTCCCGTTATCCTCTTTGACGACGGCAGTGACAGTGCGTCAGTCCTTTCCCTCAAGGACGAATTCTACGTTGACGAGAAGGTGCTTGAAGAGAATATCAGGGTATTCTTCAGTGAGACCGGAAGGGAGAGCTTCACACTCTCGGAGCTTCTGGAAAGGTTTCCCGTGGAGAAGGGTCTCGAGGAGATAGTCGCGTATATAACGATTGCCGGGAAGCGGGAGAAGAACGCCGTCAGCAGCGAGAGAGAGGAGAAGGTATTCTATTCCTGGAAGGGAAAGGAGTACTCGGTCACATTACCGGAGGTAAGATTCTATGCCTAATGAAAAACCGTGGAGTGCAGCAGCCATCAGGCTTCTGAAGGGGCCAGTCTATAAGAAACAGGAGAAAAGGGAGACCTGGGAGAATCTCATAACCTACAAGTCATCGCTTGACGACTATTTCGGAGTGCTCGGCCTCAGAGTGTTCCTCGAGGCAGTCGACGGCTATGCATTTCTCGAGGAAGCGGGAGAAAGACTGGAGAGGGGAATGGAAGACGAGGATGAAGAGGAAGAGAAGGTTCCCTCAGCCGGTCTTCCGCATCTCATCAGGAAGACACCTCTTTCATACTCCGCGAGCATGCTGTGCGTGCTCCTGAGGTACGAAATCGAGAAGTTCGAGACAAGTCAGAGCGAAGCCGACTGTGCGATACTGCGCAAAAGCGAAATCGCCGCACTCTACAGAAGCTTCACGAAGGACAGAGCCGACGAGATCAGACAGATGAAGGCTCTAGATTCCACCTTGAGGACGCTCTGCCGTCTTACATATCTCTTCGCTTCTTCCGACGCCCTTTCCGAGAGCGAGATAAGCGATGATGCGGAGTTCGAGCTCAGCCCCATTCTCAAGGCGCGGATTGACACAGCCTTCATGAAGGAACTCCTGGAGAAGATGAAGGGAAGAGCGGAAAGCGGGGAGAAGGACCTCCTGGAAGGAGAGGACGCAAGATGAGAGACCTTTTTTCGGACAATAACTCGGGCTACAGACTAAAGACGCTTCAGATCTACAACTGGGGTGTATTCGACAGAAAGACGGTCACATTCTCGTTCGACGACAAATCGACGATTCTCACCGGCCTCAACGGTTCGGGAAAGACGACGACAGTCGACGCCATTCTCACACTTCTCGTGCCTCCGCAGAAACGCTTCTACAACCTCTCGTCCGAGAGCATGAAGAAGAGGGAGAGGGACGAGAAGAACTATACTCTCGGTGCCTACGGCTCGAAGGCCGACGAGGACGGAGACGGCGCCCTGCAGTGTCTGAGAAAGAAGAACGAGGTCATCTCGATACTCAACGGCATCTTCCATGAGACGACGGGAGACCGCTACCTGTCGCTTCTCCAGGTCAGGTATTTCATCGGTGAGGAGCTCAAATGCCTCAAGATCATCACTGAAAGGGAACTCCGTATCGAGGACATCACGCTGCTTCTTGCGAGGAACAATACCCAGATAGCCCAGAACGTAAAATGGGTGTCGGTGCTGAAGGACAGTTTCGGCTCGAGACTCTTCGATTCATTTGCGCAGTACCAGAACTTCTTCATGGACAAGTTCGGTTTCCGCAGCGACAATGCCCTCAAGCTCTTCTCCCAGACTGTGGGCCTCAAGGTTCTGGGGGACATAACGTCCTTCATCAGAACATACATGCTCGAGGACAAAAGTCCCGTGAAGGAATATGAACAGCTCAATTCGGACTTCGCTCATATCACCCAGATAGAGAAGGAGATGAGAAAGACCGAGAAGGAGATAGAGTTCCTCTCGCGTGTAGTCAGTCTCGGCGACAGCTATACTCTTTCCCTTTCAGAGAGGAACAGCGTCGAGGAAAGCCTCGAGGGACTCGAGTGCTGGTTCGTTCTCCACGCCCTCCGTCTCTCGAGAGAGGAGATAGCGAAGAAGAGAAGCGAGATTGAGAGCATCGCGAGCAGAATCAGGGAGAACGAAAGGGAAGCGGACGAAAACGACGCTGTCCTCGAGAGCCTCAGAAGCAATGATGTGTCACGCACAATCCGCGAGCTTACAAGAGCCGTGGAGGAGGCTGAAAGAGAGGAGAACCGGAAAAGACAGAGGCTGAACGACTACAATACGCTGGTATCCTCTTTGAGAAAACTCGGTACTGCGCTCTCTGCGGTGGAAAACCGTGATGACTATACTTCCAATATCAATGCCGCGGAAGCTGCCCGGGAGGAGACGGAAGCGAGAAGGAAGAGGCTGGAAGGCGAGAGAAACCGTCTCCTCATCGATACGGATTCACTCGAGAAGGATATCCGTGCCGTCAGAGAGGAGATAGAGAGCCTCGAGAAGAGGGAGAACAACATTCCGTCTTCGCTTATTGCAATCCGTGAACGGATTTCCTCTTCTCTCGGTATTCCCCTGAAGAAACTTCCGTTTCTGGGAGAACTCATCAGAGTCAGGAATGAAGAGAAGGAGTGGCTCGAGCCGATAGAGAAGCTGCTCTCCCGGGAAGCTGTGATGATGATTGTGTCACCGGAGGATGAGAAGGCAGTCACCCGGTTCCTGGACACCAATGATCTCAGGGACAGAATCGGTGTCATAAGGCGCGAGGAAATCATCAGAACAAGAAACAGCACGGACCTGATGAAGAGAATCGAAGTAAAGGAAAAGGACAATTCTCTCGCGTCCTGGGTGGAAGACTACCTTATAGAGGAGTTTCCGCATATCTTCTCCTCAGATGCCGCTTCCCTCGCGGAAAACGAATACGTCCTTCTCAGAACGGGCCTCATAAGAACGGGAGACAGAATAATAAAGGATGACAGAGTCGATTCCTTCACGAAGAAGACTCCGCTTTATCTCGGGTGGTCGAACAGGGAGAGACTCGAGGAACTCAATGAGCACCTCTACAACATGAACGATGAGCTCGATTCCTTCCGCATCCGGATGGAGAACATCAGGAAGAATGCGGATGAAGCCGAACTGATTCTGAAGAAACTGGAGTCTCTCTCCCTCTTCTCCAACTATGAAGAAATCGACAGACCTTCCGCACTGGAAATCCTCAACGCCAAAAGGAAGGAGAAGGAGGAATTCCTTTCTTCCAACTCGGACTACGAGGAGATTGAGAAAAAGACAGCCGCGGCGGAGGAAAAGAAGAGAAGACTCAAGAACGAATACGGTGCCCTCTCTTCTTCCCTCGGAGTCGCAAAGAGTGAACTGAAGACACTCGAGGAGACAGAGGAGAAGTTCAGAAGGAACGAAGAGAGGGGAGAAAAGAAGGAAGTCATCTCCTCATTCGTCACGAACTACCAGAAGGAACTGAAATATGATTCCCTCGAGAGCCTCCTCATCCTTCATTCCGGTCTATTCCGGAAACTCGGCGAGGAACGGGATAAAAAGGAGAAGGAGTGTTCGGAAAACGAGCGTAAGCTTACGGAAAGCATGAACGCATTCCTCAATCCGCCGCGTTCCAGAGTCGACAGCGACATAGACTGGAGCGGCGAGTTCGGCTCGCTCATCCCCGAAGCCGCCTACCTCTCTGATTTCAGGGAACTCCATGCGCAGAAGAAGGATGAAGACATATCCTCCCTGAGGGAGGAGTTCAACTCCTTCCTCGAGAAGACGCTTTCAAACGTAATCGGAACCCTCTCTGAAGCCCTGAACAGCTGGGAGAAGGAGATTCATGAAGCTGTCAGAATCCTCAACAGGAATCTCATGATAATCCCATTCAACAGAGAGCTGAGATCCCATCTCAGACTCGAGGAGAAGAGAACGGGAGACAAGGACTACAGAACGTTCAGGAAAATGCTCACGGCAGCAATTCCCGACAAATTCGTGCTGCTTCAGAGCGACAGCGAACAGAGGAAGAGCATCTACGGAGAAATCAAGAAGTTCCTCGAAAAGTACAACAATGACGAGAAACTGAAGAGAAGGGTGCTTGATTTGAGGAACATCTATCAGTTCACGGTCTATGAGGACAATGCGGAGGGCAACATATCGACCTATTCGGATACCGCCGCCCTCAGCGGAGGCGAGAAGGCCAAGCTGACGTATACGATTCTCGCTGCGGCACTCTGCTACCAGTACAACCTCGACAACGAGGACGAGAAGAGAAAGGGACCGTTCAGATTCGTAATTCTTGACGAGGCCTTCTCGAAGAGCGACGCCAACAACAGCATCTATGCTCTCGAACTATTCAAGGAACTCGACCTGCAGCTCATGGTCGTTACTCCCCGTAACGGAATAAACCTTGTCGAAGGATACATCAACTCGCTTCATCTCATCGAGAAGAAGGGAAATACGTCTTCTGTCAGCAGCATGACGATAGAGGAGTACAGGAAAGCATGATGAAAGCCGTAGAGGAAATAAGGCGGAGTGCACTCAACAGGTACCGGGAGTTCCTGCGTTCCGTCTCGGCTTCCGTTCTCCTGGATGAGCCGTCTTCCTTCTTCCCCTGGGTCTACAGAGGAAGCAAAGGGAGGAAGGGCGACAGTTATGCCGACTCTCTTGCCCTCTATACGGAGCTCTACTCCTCCTCGAAGGAGAAGACGGGCCGGGGCTATTCCATCTTCACCGAGAAGGTGAATACCCGCTCATACGGAGAACAGACAATAATCAGGGAAATAGCGATAACCGGAGAGAAGGACTATCTGAGGTTCATCGGAAAGGAGAAGGAATACGGAATCTTTATCTCTTCTCTTTCCTCTCTGAAGGAATGCTCGATAAAGGCGGCTTTCTCTCTTTCCGCCATTGATTCCTGGGTGCAGAACAACCTTGATTTCCTTCAGGAGGAGAAGGAGGAAGACTACTACCGTTCGATATTCTCCGCCCTCGTATGGCTCATGTCCAACCCCGACTCAGGACTCTACATAAGAGAAATCCCGCTTTCCCTCCACACGAAGTTCATCGAGGAGAATGAAAGGGTGATTCTTTCTTTCTACGAGGCTGTCACATCAAAGAAGGCTCTTCCATCCTTCGAGGAGACATTCGGACTGAGAAAGAAGGAAGCTCTCATAAGGTACAGGCTTCCCGACGGAAGAGAGGAGACGGGGCTGCGAAGAGCGGACTTCAAAGTTCTTCCCGAACTCTGTAATCTCTCCCGGGTGAAGCGTGTCTTCGTCGTCGAGAATGAGATCGTCTATCTGACCTTTCCCGTCGAAGACGACATGATGTGCGTCTACGGGGGTGGCTTCGGTGTCTCCGTTCTCGGCGGTGCAGGCTGGCTGAATGAGAAGGAGCTTTACTACTTCGGAGACGAGGACGAGCACGGATTCGAGATACTCGCTCTCTTCCGCTCTTTGTTTCCTCATGTGAAGTCCTTCCTTATGGATATGACGACATACACGGATCATATCGGATACGCAGTGAAGGGAAAAAGCTCAAGCTGCGTCTATGATTCCTTCCTTACTCCGGGCGAGAAGGAAGTTCTTGATCTTCTTCGAAGTACTCCGGAGAAGAGCCGGCTCGAGCAGGAGAGAATCAGCGTTCCCTACATAAGGGAGCATCTCACAGCGATTCAATCATGACAGAACAGGGGAGGAACGGATTCCTCCCCTGAGATTATTCCTCTATACAGAATGAAGATTTCAGTTTCTTGTATAGACTTCCTTTCCCTCGAAATAGACAGTCTCGACCTTTCCTTCGTGGATTCTGTCCTTTTCACATGTCGTGATGTCCTTGTCGAGTATGATGAAGTCCGCATACTTTCCGACTTCGATCGAGCCGCGTTCATCCTCAAGCTGGAACTGCTTGGCTCCGTTGATTGTCATCACGTCGAGCATCTCGATGACCGTGAGGTATTCGTCTTCGTTCATTCTCACACAGTCCAGTCCTTCGATTGTTCCGTTCACGCCGATCTCAACGATTGAACAGATATCTGTCGGGGCGCCGTCGGATGCGGGGTAGTCCGTGGAGGATGTCATGACGATTCCCTTCTCGAGGAGCGACTTCATCGGATAGCCTGCCTTGTAACGGTCAATATCCATAAGGACTTCGGGGATGAGCTCCTCTTCGGCAGCAGTCATATAGCGCCAGCAGACGTTCGTTGCGCTGTATATGTTGTGCTCTGCCATCTTGTCCTTGATTTCCTCGGTGATGTGTCTTGAGTGTCCGAGTCCGTTGTATACACCTTCAGCAGCGGTATCTTCGGCATTGATGAAGGCTTCGACTGCGAGTGTCGTTCCGCCGTCACCGGAAGCATGAACGTGAACAGAGAGTCCGTTCTCGTTTGCCTTCTTCACGATTTCGAACATCTTCTCCTCAGTCCAGACCTGGTTGCCGTGGCTGCCGTCAGCGTAGGGCTCCAGCATCCATCCCGTTCCGACTTCGACGGCTCCTCCGTCAGCGAAGAGCTTGATGTTGTCAGCCTTGAAGTGGGTGGAGGAGTACTTCTCCTTGTATTCCTTTGTCAGTGCCACCTTCTCGTCTATATTCTCGAAGGGGTCGACCTTGTATGCAGAAATGATGTTGAACGTCAGTCCGTTCTCCTCGTCCTCTTCCTTTATTCCCGCATAAGTCTCTTCTCCGAGCATGCTTGTATATGCATCGAAGTAGTTGGTGTAGCCGTTTGCGTGGAGAGTGTCGGCACAGAGGAGGATGGCTTCTCTTACTTCCTCAACGGAAATCACGCTCGTTTTCGAGACGATCTGAGCCATTGCGTAGTTTGCGGCAACGTCGGAGACGAGACCGAGAAGGTTTCCGTCCTCATCCTTTGCTATTGCACCGCCCTCGATGACCGTACTGCTGTCGATTCCGGCAATCTCGAAGGCCTTCGAGTTGAGGAATGCGTTGTGTCCGACGCTGTCGAGCATGATTATCGGTCTGTCGGGGCATATCGAATCAAGTTCTGCACGCATGTTGTACGTGTACTTGGTTTCGCTCATCTCTCCGCCTGTCTCCCAGCCCTGGGTGAAGTAGACTTCCTTATCGGGATACTTCGCAACATGCTCGCGCATATTGGAGAGTATCTCCTCTATGTTAGTTCCGCCGACGATGATGTCCGTTACTGCAAGCTCGGAAGCGACGACATAGTGGCCGTGGCCTTCGGTGGCACCCGCGAGGATGAGTCCCTGTCCGCTTCTGTCGATGACAAGAGTATCATCACCTATGTACTTACTCACTCCATCTGCGTCTCCGACGTAAACGTACTTCCCGTCCTTTACGGCGAAGGCTTCGGCAAATTCATGATCTGCATTCGATGTGTAAATCTTTCCGTAGACGACTGTGTCCGCATGGACCGTGTTGTCTGCCGCTGCGGTGCTGGCGCATCCCGCGAGCATCATAACGGCCAGAAGCACGACAGCCGCAGTTGCCATTCTCTTCATTTTCTTCATTTTCTTACTTCCTTTGTTAGTAGTATTACCTCAATAGATTATCATGAAAAACGAAGGAAGTGGGAGATTTTCTCACTCTGTGTTGTCTCCAATCATTGCTGCATCCGGATCGATGCGTACTTTTTCTCAATTGCAGAAAGCTGAAATTGAGAAAACGGCTGTCTCATGCCAAATTCGAAATGCTCAGGAGATCCATAAGGTCCTCTCTCGAGAGCGTCGAGAGCGACACGTTGTCTCCACTGACTATGTCGTCCGCGAGGTTCTTCTTCGTCTCCTGGAGCTTCACGATCTTCTCCTCGATCGTATTCTCGGCAATCATCTTATACACCGTCACCTGTTTCGTCTGTCCGATTCTGTGTGCCCTGTCAGTCGCCTGGTTCTCGACGGCCGTGTTCCACCACGGGTCGTAGTGGATTACGATATCGGCTCCCGTGAGATTGAGGCCCGTACCTCCCGCCTTGAGAGAGATGAGAAAGAGGGGAACAGTGCCCGAGTTGAAGGCGTCGACGAGTTCGAGTCTCTTCGCCTTTCCCGTTTCTCCCGTAATCTTGTAGTATTCGATTTCCTTTTCCTTAAGGTCTTTCTCCAACAGCTCCAGCATCGAAGTGAACTGCGAGAACAGCAGTATTCTGTGGCCGCCGTCTATTGCGGACTCGATTAAATCCATGACTGCGGTACGCTTTGCAGATTCACCCTTGTAGTCTGCAAAGACGAGAGACGGGTCGCAGCATATTTCCCTTATTCTCATGAGCTCTGCAAGAATCTCTATCTTCTTCTCGTTGTAGTTCTCGCTTTTCCTGAGCATTCCCTTGGTCTTTGCAACCTCTGCAGTGTAGAGCTTGAGCTGTTCGCCTTCTAATGGTGTCACTCTCGTCTCCTCTATCTTTTCCGGAAGATCCTTGAGTACATCTGTCTTGAGTCTTCTGAGAATGAACGGGCCCGTGAGCTTCTTCAGTCTCTGGGATGCCTCTTTGTCTCCGTTCTTCTCAATAGGATTCGAGAGATACTTCTTGAAGTTCTCCTGCGTAAAGAGGAAGCCCGGCATGAGGTACTCGAATATCGACCAGAGCTCGGAGAGCCTGTTCTCGATAGGCGTACCGGTGAGAGCTAAGCGGTGCTTCGCTCCTATTGCTCTCACAGCCTTTGCGGCAGCTGTATTGTGGTTCTTGATGAACTGCGCCTCGTCTATGATTTCGATGTCGAACGTTATTCCTTCGTATAGAGCGATGTCACGCTTGAGAAGGTCATAGCTTGTTATGAGAATGTCATAGTTGCTGTGGCTTTTTATGAGCGCTTCTCTCTCCTTTGCCGTTCCCGACACCGTTGCAGCCTTGAGAGAAGGTGTGAACTTGTTAACCTCCGCCTTCCAGTTGAATACGAGGGATGCGGGGGTGACGATAAGGGTGTGCACCTCCTTTTTCTCCTCCTTGAGTGAAAGAAGGAGGGAAAGGGCCTGTACGGTTTTTCCGAGTCCCATGTCGTCAGCAAGTATTCCGCCGAAGCCGTGTTCGAGGAGTACCCTCATCCATCTGTAGCCGTCCTTCTGGTAGGAGCGCATCGTGTTCTCGAGAGAGGAGGGGACTTCGTATTCCGACTCGTTTATCGTCTTGAAATCCTTGATGAGACGTCTGAGGTTCTGCCCGCCTTCGTAACTCACGCCGTCCTGATTCTTGAGAATCTGGTCAAGGTAGAGAGCTCTGTAGACGGGAAGGTGCATCTTGCCGTCGGTGAAGTCCTTTATCGAGAGACCGGAGGAGAGAAAGATGTCCGCAAGGGCATCGAGTGATACGTCCTCGAGTGAAATGAAGTCGCCGTTCTTCAGACGGTGGTATTTCTTTCTGTTCCTGTAGGACTGGAGGATTGCGACAAGCTCTTCGATTGTGAGTCCCTGCAAATCGAGATTGAAGTTGAGTATGCTGTCGTTGTTCTCGTCGATGTCGAGGAAGGATGAGACGGACGGCATTCTCCTGACTATGAGTTTCTCTATACCCGGAGACGGAATGACTTCCCCGTATTCACTCAGAAGCGGAAGTCTGTTGTGAAGAAAATCGTATTTCTCGTCATCCGAGGATGCTGCCTTCCACGAGGTCTGGGAGTATACTCTGCCGTTGAAGAAGTCGTCGAGTGCGGTTGAGATGTCGTTGAGGTAACTCTGGTATTTCCCCCTGTGGAGTGTCGAGTAGTAGGAAGGATATACGGTGAATGACTGGCCCTCGTATTGCATTATGGCGCTGCAAGTGATGTCTCCTCCCTCGATCTGGACGTGAATCTGCGTCTTCGGAGCCTCCTTCAGAACGCCGTCCAGACTGTCTGCTGCGTTATCCTCAATGCGGCCGTGCTTTCTGAGGTCGGGAAGAACCCTCTGATAGAAGTTGTCGAGGTACTTCCTTCCGATGGTGAACGAGAACCTTCCGCTTTCGTCAGCAGCCTTCATGAGTGATACTGCCGACCCGAGGCGTTTCTTTTCGGTTCTCCTGAATTCCCCGTTCTCGAACCAGTATATGTAGCCGTTTCCGCTGTAACGCCCGGTTATCCTGCCGTCTACCTCGATTCCCAGAACCTCGTTCTTTTCGATGATCGGCTCGATACGTATGTTCAGGGACGGTTCCGTCTCCCTGAAGAGCGTAACCGGCTTTTCCCCGTGAAGGACGGGAAGGTTCTGCATTATCTCATAGAACCGGTCGAGGAAGCGTGAAATCTGGAGTTCGCTCCTCTTCCAGGAGTAACGTGTGTAGTAGTTGTTGCACGTCCTGTTGTAGTCGCTTTCCGCTATGTCTATGAGCTTGAGGGCCGCTTCGGCTCTCTGTGTCAGCTCTGCTTCGCTGAAATCGACGGAACACAGTGTGCTCAGGGAGAGTGTTCCCTTTTCCCTTGCGGCGGATGCGAGCTTCACGGAGTCCTTGACCTTGTAGTATTTTCCGCCGTCGACGGAAATCCGGAGTTCCGCCTTGATGCTGTTCCTGTCAGTGTCGGGGACAATGGAGAGTTCGATATCCACAGGGTATTTCCTGCCGCTCTTCTTCTCACTGACCTTCTTAGTCTCCTTTCTGAAGTCCTCGATGAGGCTTTCGGCCGTCCTGTCCGTGAAGTCCATACAGTCCCTGCTGTTCTCGATATACCGGACAAGCGAGAGCAGTGTTGCCGTTTTGTGGACGCAGAGTTCCATGATTCCGTCCGCATTCACCTTCGTCACGGCGCACTGAGACTCCGCCTTGGTCGCACTGTACCAGGAATAGGACGGAGAGCATGAGATGCTCCTGATTCCGTCACGTCCCAGCTCTATGTAGACATTTCTCGTCAGATTCCTGTCGTCACTGACGTAGGCGGAGTATGTCAGGTATCTCTCTCTTCCCGAACTTTCTCCAGTGGTAATGCTGCGGACACCTCCGTTCTGTACGATTTTCCGGGCGCGCTTCAGCGTCTCCTTTGTCGGCATATACTTCTGGAGACTGTCGCCGAAGGAGAGGAAATGGGGCTTTCCGTCATCGTCGAACGGAACAGCTTCATATTTCTCCATGGCAGCCTTCTTCTTCCTTTTCTGCTCGTCTTCCCGCTTCTTCTGTTCTTCCTCCCTCTTCTTCTGCATGTCGGCTCTGCCTGCATCCGGGACGGAAGGAGCATGTTCTCCTTCCGACACGGCAAAGAGTAGTGCTGCGCTGTGCTTGCAGTAGTTTGCCTTCCTGAAGTAATAGCATGAACATCTGAAGTACTTGACTGTGTTGTCTGAGGAGAGTATGGCAGATACTCTGAATACATCCGATGCGTCCCCGACGGAAGCGGAATACGTCGTTGTGCCGTCGCCTTCGGTGTATGATCTGAGATCAGTGACTTTTCTGCTCTTGTAAAGGTCTTTCCCTCTTGTGAGGATTGTTTGCGTGAATGAATCTTTCCAGTCCGACATGGCTATGATGGTACATGGGAATGGGAGGAATATTCCATACCCTGCGTGGGATATCGGAAGAAGAAGGCCGCAGGAGTACGTAGAGCAGCCTTTCTCGGCAATGCAGTCATTCCAGACTATGTAGGCAATCTCTGGATAAAGTTCCTCCCCTGATTGCCTCTCAAAAGCAGAGCGAGGCGAATTTGAATGTTGGAATCCTGATCTGCTCAATGTTCTGACTGGGAATACAGATTGGGTATGTTTGTTCTATGTAATGTCATAATTAGCGAAAAGAAGAAGATTGAACCCTTGACCGAAATGAAGCGTACGCTATAATGTACGTGTAAAGGGCGTAGACAGATGGTTAATACGAATATCACGGCATTCAGAAAGAATATCTATTCAATGCTGGAACAGACAATCAGATACAACGAACCGCTGAATATCAGTACAAAAGAGGGAAATGCAGTTGTGTTGAGCGAAGAAGATTATCGCGGTTTGATGGAAACTCTCAATCTTGAGTCAGTTCCCGGAATGAAGGAAAAGATTATAGAAGGAAAGAAGACGCCTCTTTCTGATTGCGTTCCCGAAGACGAGGTTGAGTGGTAAGTGTACAGAATTCTATACACCAAAGCGGCTTTGAAGGATATACCGAAGTTGAAATCCGCGCATCTGGAAGGAAAAGCGAAGCAGTTGATTTCCATCCTCCGGGAGAACCCGTATCAGACGCCGCCGAGTTACGAGAAGCTGACGGGTGATTTGGCCGGAACCTATTCCCGAAGGATCAACATACTGCATCGACTTGTCTACGAGGTGTATGACGAGGAAAGGGAAATCAAAATCATCAGCTTGTGGACACATTACGAGAGGTAGCATTATGCACAGAAGACTTCCGGATGGGGGTCTGCTGTATCTATGAGGTATACCGAAGCAGGAGTTTTCTTCAGTTACATCTGTAACAGCTCTTATGCATAGCGGACAGGGTGCATGAAACAGCTCAAGCGCATCCTTTCAACGATTAAGGAGAGTAATGTCCGTCTGTTAATCACATACTTATCAATACAATAAGCATAATAGGCAGACACATTTTACGACTTATATCCGTAGGCTGTAAATTCCGGAAAAAGGGAATGCTTATTCCGGACGCGGGGAACGCAATTCCGGAATAAGGGGAATGAGGGTGGCCTAGAAGTGGTCAGGCCTTAAGCTCGGACCGTCCAGAAGGAGCCTGTAGCTGCCCTTGGCAATCCTGTCCATGCAGGCGTCGGCATAGGTGCTGTCAGCGAAGATGCCATACCAGTCCTTAACGGGAATCTGCGAAGCAATCAAGGTTGCCTTCTTGTTCTCTCTCGCTTCGAGCATGGAGAAGAAAAGCTGGCATTTTGCCAGATCAAGATCCATGAGGCCGAAGTCGTCGATAATCAGCAGATCATAGGACATGAGCTCGTTCGTGTAATCGAGGAACTCAGCGGAGGTCGCATTGGCTCTGTCGAGCTTCTTCAAAAGCTCGTTGGTGTTTTCATACCGAACCCTGTAGTCCTTGTGAAGGGCGCAGATACCGAAGGCGGAAGCCATGTAGCTCTTACCCGTTCCGGTCATCCCTGTAATGATGAGCTTCTTACCCAGCATGATCCACTCGCAGGACGTGAGCATTGTGACAGTCTCCTGGTTGATGTTCCTCTCGGGAAGATACAGCTTGTCGTCGAAGGCTGCATTCTGATACTTGATTCCGGATTTCGCGAGGAGCTTACAGAACTTCTTGGCCCGTCTTGCGTCCCATTCGGAGTTCACCAGATCCGAGATGAGATCGAAGAAGGAGCGGTTGGGTGTAAGCGGATCCTTGAATGTCGTGGTGAGTGCATCTGCCATTGAGGACAGCTTCATTTTTCTGAGTCTGTCACAGATAACCATTTCTTCATTTGAAAGTTTAACGTCATATTCCATCATTTTCGTAATCTCCATTAATCGTAGTAGCCGGCGCCCCTGATATTCTCATGCTTGGGGAGTCCGGGTGTTTTCTTCTGAGGTGCTTCACTGACTTCGCTCTTGTTCTTAAGCGTTGCCATGAAACCGGAATAGGTGATAGTGCCCTTTTCCAAGCACTTCCTGGCGGCATCTTCAACGCGTTCATACGGATAGGCGCCCGCGTTGTGCAGAAGTCCGTTGCAGGAGTTGTAGGCCTGCTGCTCATGGTCAAATCTCTTGAGGAGTCTGTCGATGAACTGATAGGTGAAGTTTCCGAACTTTCTTGCCCAGGAGCGGTAGTCGCTGCCGTCACGCTCGTTCACTTCCTTGTAGAACCTGTGCGCCGGTGGCATGTGCTCAGAGTACGTACTGTAGAGCGGGAAAGGATTGTAGAGCCTTCTATGTCTTGCGATTTCCTTATTATTTTCATCCAAAATAACAATTTCCGTGAAGGATGCTCTTACAATTGCCGGTTTATTGTAATGGGTGTACGATACTGAATAGTAGTGATCGTCATACTTAACATGATAATTTGCAGGAATCGATGTTATGTATTTATAGTCACTATAGCAGAAGACACCGGGGATGGACTTGAGAGCAGGTTTGTCATATGTCTGAAACAGTTCTGTTCTCGAATGGGTCCTTCCCTTGGTGGTGCGATCATTCATCGTCTCGGTAATCTTTTTGATTTCCTCGTTGAGAGCCCTCAGCGAGTCGTAAGGCTTGCCCTTTATCTTCTCGATGATGTAGGTCTCGGCATACTTTACGGCCGACTCTACCGTAGGCTTACCCTTGGGTTTTCTTGCCGGAGGCGGGACAACGACTACACCGTAAAAGCTTTCCAGATCATGAAAAAGTGTGTTCAGAATGAGGTTGTCCTTGTCGTGTTTTGACACGGCGGCTCGTAGATTGTCCGGTACAAATATTGATGGAACACCGTCATAGAACGAGACAGCGTTGACGACGCCGGAGATGAACTTGTCAATCTTCTCATCCATGAATCCTTCGGCGTAGATTTCGCTGCTGAGGCCTACTGTTGTCACAAAGACATGGATCTGCACGCTTTTGTCGAGGTCTCTGAGTACGACAGTAGCCTTGTCACCGGCCCAGTCGATGTACATCTTCTCCCCCGGTCTGCGTTCGACAGCCATCTTCACGGATCTGGAGCCGTAGTTCTCCTCCAGAAACCTGTTGTAGTGTTCGTAGTACTGGCTAAGCTCGTAGCCGTCGGGAAATTCATCCTTGTAGTCAATCCAGGCGGCTTCGACGTTCCAGCGTCCCTTGCTTTCCTGGATTTTCTTGTAGACGGCGGCGAAGTCGGGAAGACCGCATTCCTTACGAAGCCTTCTTTCTGAAGGATAGATGGCTTCCTGTACTCTTTCAGGCTCCCACTTCATAAACTCTTCGAGGTCTACGTTTAACGCCTCGAACCGGTTGAGAATAAGGTATATTCCCTTAGCACCCATACTGAAGCTTCGCTGGATGGTGCTGAAGGCTACACCTCGTCTCCGGGCGTTCAACACGCCCACGATTACTGTGTAACTATGCATAAGTTACCTCCTGGACCTCATGATAGAGGAAGAACACCAGGCGATAACACAGGAAGCGGATAGACTGTTCTGCGAGGCTACCAGATCTGACATGTACATAAGTGGCAGCACGGTGTGCGGCTCAGACGGGAGATGAGGATTCCCGAGTGATATGTACATGTTTGGCTTGACGGTAAACGAGACGTCTGCTAGCCTTATGTACATAAATGGCTGGACGATGGAGGACAGGATGAACAGGGACGAGAAAAGAGCGATGCAGAGGGTCGTAAAAGCCTACGACCGAGGGCTGAGGACAGTCCATACTGAGTTTGAATCAGAGATAAGCTGGATGAAGGACAAGGAGAACGACAAGCTTGACAATATGTCATCATCGTTCGAGTCGGGACGTGTGGTAGACCAGATTAATGATTCTATTCAAACCCTTACCAACATCCTCGAAAAAGCCGATGAGATTATTACCGCCCTTGATGACATTCTTTCTGAAGCAGACGTCAGCTCAGACTACAAACAGGTTACAAGACAAACGAAGGTCACACTGGACAAGAAGGACGTCAGCTTCCATGCGCTTCTCTCTTCAAGCCTTCTCAAGCGTCTCAAGGAAGAGTCTCAACGCACCGGACTCAGCATGAACGAGATAGTCTGCCAGGCGCTACTAAATGAGCTGAAGAACTCTGACTAAAATACCCGCCAAGGGTAATTCCCCTTTAAGCGGAAAACTTGAGGCTCTCAAGCCGACAGGCATTCCCCTTTAGCCGGAATAGCCGGATTCCCCTTGAACCGGAAAACGCATTCCCCTAAGCCGGAATTCCCAA
>CAVFVX010000043.1:0-17731 GCA_963626075.1 Acutalibacteraceae bacterium | reverse complement strand
GCATACTCTGCATACTCAAGGCACTGATTATAGATGAAGCGTGACGAGCCGAGGTTCTTCTTCAGGAGAACTATCTGTTCTTCTGTAGGGTATACTCTATGCCTGTCCCGTCTTGTTACTATCATCATAATTTATTGTAACATAAATGGATGATACAAGATAGACTTACGGTTAACATTTTATGATTTTCTCTCGATTTTTACATAGAACGATGTGCTTTTCAGCATGACGACTTTGCTCTCGGCCGTCATTAAACTTTTTCTGCCTACGCTATTGACCGCAGCAAGCCGCGGGGTATTGAACCCTCAACTCCGAAGGCTGCACGTTTCGCCTTCTACGTGGAATAAACTATAATGTCTGGGTCCATAAATGCCGAATGCCTCTCTAGAGAGGCACCCCGAACTCCTTCTACACCAGGTAGATAAGCTGAATTTAGTATCACTGTTATTTCAAGCTGTGTCAACACCTATCAGCAGTCTGTGTACAAAAGTACACAAGGCAGCACAATCATCACGAAACGATGTCAGCTCATGTGCTCCGTCTTCACAGCAGCCCTCTTGCCGGCGAATGCGATTCCGTAGAGCTGTATGTCATTCACGCCTTCGGCTCTGAGACCGATGTCATACTTCTTCCCGATAATCTGCTTCACGGCGTCATCGGCATCGCCCGCCATAACGGCATCTTCGGAAGACTCTGAAGCCTTGAACTCCATGATGATTCCCGGTCTTGTCTTAACTCTCGGCTTCAGGATGATGTCGAATCGCCCCTCTCCCGATTCACGGTTCGAGGTGATGAGATAGTCGTCGGACATCACGGCGAGAAGGCCGAACATCATACCGTGATAGAAGCTCTCGGATGCGGTATCGAAATAGCTTGCGGCAGTCAGAAGATACCTGGAGAGAGTACGCTCGAGTTCCTCGCTGCTGCCGCTGTTGAGAGCAAGCTGGAAACTGCGTATCACCGACTGCGAGATACCCGATGAGAGATTGTCGAGAATCTCCTTTCTGAACACGCCCTTTATCTCCCTGTTCGGGATAACCATGCTGCAGACGGGATTGTCGCCGACAGTGCCGAGCACCCCGACGACCTTAAGGTATCCGGTCATTAGAAGGAAGCTGTAGATGGAATCCTCCGAGGATTCGATTTCGGGGTATATGATGTCGCTGTCTATCATCCCCTCAACAGGACTGTCCTGCAGAAGCGACACCAGGGAATCCCTGACTCCGTCACCACCGTTCCTGATGATGTCGAGAATCATGTCGTTGCTGCTGGTACGTGACCAGAAAGCCCTGGGAACACAGTTGTTGTTTATGTAGCTGATGACGGACCAGGGATTGTAGATTTCCGTCTCTCCGAAGAGGTATCCGTCATACCAGTTGCGGATTTCATCGAACTTCTCTCTGCACCCGTAATACTCTGCCATGCTTTCGACTTCGCTCTCGGTGAATCCGAAATACGAGGAATACTTCGTGTCGAGAAGCGTATTGACGACAAGGTTGTTCAGACCGCTGAAAAGGCTCTCCTTTGCAACCAGGAGGATACCCGTGAGGAGTCCGTACTCGAGATCCGAATTGTCCTTGAGTACGGCGGAGAAGAGATTCCGCATGAAGGATATAATCTCGTTGTAGTAGCCGCTTCCGAAGCCCTGCTCAATCGGCGTATCGTACTCGTCGATGATTACGATGACACGTGACGAGTAAGCTGCAGCGAGAATATGGGAAAGCCGCCCGAGCGATGACTCGCACTCGACCTGTGTCACCTCCCCGTTCATCATCCTCGAGAAGAATGCCTTGTCGATATCACTGATGCGGGAACTATCGAGGATATCCAGATGGCGTCTGAATTCGCCCTCCAGGGAAAGCGAGAGACTTTCATACATCTCCTTCCAGCTCTTCTGATGCGCATCCTTGAAGGAGATGAAGATAACAGGATACTTTCCCTGGTAGGACCTGTATGCCTCCCCGCATTTCCAGATGTTCCAGCGTCTGAAGTAAACCGAGGTATCCTTCCCCGTCTTCTCGAAATATGTCTTCACCATATCCATGGTGAGAGTCTTTCCGAAACGCCGAGGACGGGTGAAGAGAGTCACCTTGCTGTGCTCGTCGATAATGTCCTTAATAAAGAGTGTCTTGTCCACGTAGTAACATTCGGATGAGACTTCCCTGAAGGACGAGATTCCGACCGGACACGGAAGAAGCTTCGTCGTCTGGAGACGCCCCGCCCTCTTCGTATTGACTCTGAGGCTTTCGGGACGCGGAGTAGAAAAAGGAATCTTCCAGAGTCTTCCTTCTCTGAGAGCGCCCTCGATAGATCCGGAATTGCAGAGCTGATTGATTCTTCTCTGCGTTATACCCCATTTTTCAGCAGCTTCCCTTGCACTCATCATTTCTTCAGACACGGCTCAGCCTCCTTTTTCCTACACGGAAAGGATAGCACACAATCGGAAATAAGCAAATTATTTCCAATTGATTTCCGATTGATTTCCGAAAAATAGAAGAAATTTCTCAGAGAATACCCTTCTCCGAGAGGAATCCTTCCACAGTCTCGGCAGCAAGACGGCAGAGTTCGGGACACGGCCTTTTAGTATAGTAGGAGTGGTTCCGCTCTTCCGGAACAGGAGTATCGCGCTTATGGTCAAGCCCCAGAAGTTCACGGCAGACAATGGAGCCCGTCTGCTCCTCGAAGCGTCGTGCAAGCTCCTGGATATACGAATAGAGCACAGCTTTCCTGTCATTCTCCTCGGGGCCGCTGTAGCCGAAGAAGTACGAACATACGAGGAACATGCCGCTGACAGTTCCGCATACCTCCCTCAGTCTTCCCATGCCGCCGCCGAAGCAGGATGTCGTAGTCATCAGGAATGAAAGCTTATCGGGAGCAATCACGTCATCGAAAGCCTTCAGAACGGACTGTGTGCAGTTGTAGCCGTGAAGAAAGTTATCCTTCGCCTTTTCACCTCTTGTCATCGTCTTCCCTCCTGAGGGCGAAGGATACAAAGCCGTCGGAGTAGACAACCCTGTCGTCCTTCACCTCCCCTGTTATGTTCTTTCTTATTATGCCCCGCGCCGTATTCTCGAGATGCTCGAGAACCGCAGGTCCCACCTGCGGCGAACCGACAGAAGGATAGATGACATCATACTTCTCCCTGTAGGAAGCGAACCTCTTTGCACTCATGAGATATGCGTGGATATCCGAATAGCGTTCGGCAAGGTCGACAGTGGCGTCGGTAATCGAACAGCCCCCGAATACGGCACCCGAGAGATAGTCGAGAACGACGACGGAACCGGGAGTGATGCCGGGAAATGATATAATCTCCACCTTTCTCTCCCCGAGATCGATTATGTCGCCGTCAAATACGGGCTTAATGATTCCCACCCTGCTCAGTCTGTTATAGTAAATAAAGGAATCCGAGGGAGACATATAGAAACGGGAGAACTCATCGTTGGCCCCGAGGCAGCATGAGATGCAGCTTGTATTAATTAGACTGAGATTGAAATCCGTCAGGTGCGCCGCCCTCGCATGAAGGTCGGCCCCGCCCTTTCCGCCGTCGATGAAGAGAGCCCTCTCGCTGCCCCTGAGGAGGTAGAAGGAGACTCCGTCTTCGGTGAAGCGCCATGTATTGTCATCAATAGGTTTAATATCCATAGGATGATTATCCATCAAAGCGTAGCACAACGGCAACCGAAACTGTTATCATCTCCTGGAAACAGGGGAATGAAATGACAGCATCACAGATAATCATAGTAATACTACTCGGAATAATCGAAGGGATAACGGAGTGGCTCCCGATATCCAGCACGGGCCACATGCTCCTCTTCGACAAGTTCCTGACAATAAATGCAGGCGAAGACTTCAAGAGCATGTTCTTCGTCGTGATACAGCTCGGGGCGATACTCGCAGTCGTCATCCTCTACTGGCATAAGCTCTGGCCAGTCGCAAGAAAGGATAATAAACTCACACTCAGAAAGGATACGCTCCAGCTCTGGCTGAAGACGATAATAGCAATAATCCCCTCCGGAATAGTCGGCATCCTATTCGACGACTGGATGGATGAACATCTCCACACTCCCCTTGTAATATCCCTGGCCCTCATCATCTACGGCATACTCTTCATCGTCATCGAACGAAGGAACAAATCCCGCACTGCGATAACGAAATCCACAGATGATATCACCTACCGCCTCGCTCTCTACGTCGGCTTCTTCCAGGTACTCTCCCTCATACCCGGCACGTCCCGCTCCGGAGCGACGATAATGGGAGCCCTCCTCCTCGGACTCGACAGGACAACTGCAGCCGAATTCTGCTTCTTCATGGGCATCCCCACAATGGCCGGAGCCTCCCTCATCAAGCTCCTCAAGTTCGGCTTATCATTCACAAGCACGGAACTCCTGATTCTCACAATCGGTACACTGACAGCATTTGTCGTATCCCTCGCCGTCATCAAGTTCCTGATGAGTTACATCAAGAAGCGTGACTTCACAGCCTTCGGCATCTACCGCATCATCCTCGGCATCGTCATCATCGCATGCCTGGCATCAGGTGTAATCAGCTGAGCAGAACCCGAAGACGACAAAGGCTGTTCCGGAGAAGGAGCAGCTTTTTCATTCTCAGTCTTCAGAGGAGTATCTGACGTACTTTGCTCCGAGTGTATTGATGAAGTACTCCTTCAACCTGCTGTCGCAGCAGTAGATATACGTTCCACGTATTCCGCGGGTAAGAAGAACAAGGTAGGAATTCAGAATGTCCTTCTCCGTTCTTCCCTCATAGGAGCTTTTGGATGCCTTGTCATAGTAATTTTCGGGAACGGGAAGAATTCCAACTCCGTCCTCGTATCTGATATCCGGAGCAAAGACGACACCAGCATAGTTGAGGTCGAAGCCCTGTACCTTATGCACACATCCGATGTCGCGTACAGAATCCGGATTGTTTACATAGTCAACGTCATCCTTGTCATTCCAGTAGTAGCTTGTCCCTTCTATTTCGATATCCATTTTTGTTCGCGGATCATTCTTTCCCTGTGAGCACCTGAAACCGTAGCCGGAAAGGACGCGACAGAGACCGTTGCACTCTATGTCCCTCTTCTTGATATCCGAAAGTATATCAGCAAAGCGGTCGTATATACGGAAGTCATAACCGTTGTTGGAAAGATCAACCTTCATTCCGTCAGCTTTGTTTCTCAGAAGTTCTCTCCAGTAATCGATGTAATCACGCCCCGCAAGGAGTCGTATCTGATTCGTGATCGTGTACTCGAGAGCGCCCCGCCTCTTCAATTCTTCAAAGTCCTCGGGAAAGATATCCTTGTCGGAGATGGACTGATTACTGTCATAAAACATGATGAGCACAGATTTCGTCTGCTTTATCACCCAGTCAAGCTGTGTGGTATTCATGAAATCGGAGAATCCGAGTTTCCTGCAGGATTCCTTATAGGCGTAATGATTCGGGAATCTTCTGTACGTCTGTAGTCTGTGGGCTTCGTCTACTATTACGATATCGTATCCGCCGTCCTTCTTTGCAAAATCGTTGGGGCCGACGACATCGACCTTCAGCTTCTTCAACGACGGTGTCCTTGAAAACACAGTCTTTATCGTCTTACGGAAGGAATCCATCGGAATCACAAAAGCTATATGCAGTTCTCCCGCCTCGGAAATAGCGCGGTTTATCTGCAGCTCCTGGGCAATCTCGAAATCTAGATTCTCGAGACTGTCGGGAGAGACAAGCTCATCGGACGAAAACGAGTTGAAATCTCGCTTCAGATACAGAACGTCGGCAATGTACTTCAGAAGAGAAACAGCCAGCACGGATTTTCCCGTCCCGGCCCCGCCTTCGACGATAATCTGCTTCTTCCCGTTGTTTTCAAGCGCAGAGGAAATATCAAGAAGGAGCCTGTTACGGAGATCATACTGCTCATCGGTCAGCTGCTTGAACGGTGAATATTTGAAGAGGTTGGAGTTCTCTATTTCTCCCAGCTCCTTCTTCGCTATATGCTCTTTTCTGAGCTTCTCCCAGATTTCACAGAATATCTGTCTGTAGACGAGTCTCTGGTAATAATCATGGTACTTGGACTGGCCTCCGTTGAGATTCTGAAGAGCAAAGCATCCGTCAACATGCATATGATCAATCAGCATATTCTCTATGTCGAGCACAGCAGATTTGTTGAACATATCATTGAGAATGATATATGTGCACTTCATGCACTTCCTGTCCGGATTTCCCAGATGCTGGAGAAAGCGGTTATAGGCACTCGAGGTCTCTCCAACGTATGCAACTTTCTTATCTCCGTCAGAACCAGTAAGAATGTAGACAACAGGCCAGTCTCTTCCCTTCTCCATCAGGACAAGCGCTTCCGCTCCTTCCGGGGAAAAGGTGAACTCCTTTATTTCTGTCTGCGGTACCTGGTTCATAAGCCCCTCCGTCATTTTTCAAGACTCAGTTTCTGAGACAAAACTTCCAGTCTTGTATCTCTTCCTGTTATGTTATAGCACATTCCGTCCCCGAAAAGGAGAAAACTTGTCACTGAAGAGTCAGTAATGATAATCAAATGCACCGGAGAGGTAGTAAGAATGTGTCTGCATCGCATCCGGAAATCTTCCGCTGAGGATGTCGGAATAGAAAGGTTGAAGAACCGCATCAAGTAGAGAGTAGCCCATGGATAATCCGTCATGGCTGTCAATCAGGACTACGGGAATGAGAGAGGATCTGTGCCTGCTCAGCCAGTCCAGATAAAGAAAATAGTCCACATATATTCTTCCCGTCCTATCGGGATAGCCGAGAAAGCCGAAATCATGCTTGTAGAGGCCTCGGATTGTAAAGGTGATTCTCCTTCCATCGACTACCGCATATTCCTTCACGTCATCGAGGAATCTGTCACACTCCTCACCGAGGTCTTGTACGACCATGTCGTCGATGCAGTCGAAGATATCGCCGAAGTATCTGAAGGCTTCCCGCCTGCATCTTGCAAGAAGAGCCTTATCAAGAGCCCTGTCTGTTTCGCTCAGGAGAAATATCGTTCCGTGCATAATCTGCCTCCTTTCTGACTCTGATCTAGATCGAATCTGAGGATATGGGAATCACTTGTCCCGATTATGCACAGTTTTCATGTAAAATTTTACAAACGGCAGAACCTACTCGTATGTTAACTTCTCAGCGTGAAAGGAAATGAATAAACATTAGAAGAGATATTTCATATTCTCCCATTTCTTGAACTCCTCAGTCTTACCGACATTCCAGTTCTGAACTGGTCTGTAATATCCAGTGTCCCACTTTTTTCGGTCTGTTCACATTGTCAAAAATGGTAGTCCAGTACCCCTGCAAGGTAAAAGGAATAAACCTCGTCAATATTCCGTCGTCCTTCACAGTCAAGATACCACTGAAGAGCATCAAGAAGACAGTAACCCATGAAGATGATGCCATTCCTGTCTATGAGAATTGCAGGATCCAGAGCACGCTTGTTCATGTTCACCCAGCTTTCGAAACAATAGTGAAAGGAATATGAAAATTACAGACAATCCGGACGGTCGTACTTCCTCTCACAGTAATCCCTTAGTTTTCTCACAGAGAAGGATAACCGCTTTCCCTCTACGTAAGCATACTTCTCAGCTTCCTTCAGAAACCGTAACATTTCATCTTCGGGTTCACGGTCTTTCATTTTCCTCACATAGTCGAAAGAATCATAATAGAACTCCTGGGCTTGTTCCAGGATTCTCTCAAACAAGGTGTCTACCGGAATTTCCTTTTCACTCAGAATGAATATTGTACCGTGCATAACCTGCCTCCCTTTATGACTCTGATCTAGATCGAATTGGGAGGAATGGGAATCACTTGTCCCGATTATGCACAGTTTTTCCTGAGTTCCGGAATCATCTCACTCTTCAGCTTTCTTCCCGAGCACACCCATTGCATATTCGTAGCGTATCATAAGGTCAGGGCCGTGGAAGGAGCCATGTCTTTCCTCCCAGTCCTTGTCGTAGTCCTTGATCTTCTGGGAGTACGGTCTTATGGGAGACTTGAGGTTCTTCTGAAGGTTCTTTGCAGCATCATCCTTTATCTTCAGTACGGAAAGCATTGTCCAGAAAGGATATCTGTCGGCTCTGAGCCACTCGTAACCCGTGCGGTACGGTCTCTGCGGGAAGTCCTTCGTAAGCTGTCTCACATATTCCTCATCACCGTCCTTGTACACAATACCGCCGTCTATTTCGGAGGCGAATATCTGGAGCTTGTTGAGGATGTCCATGTCGCTCTCTGATAAGACAGTCTTCTCCTCTCCTTTCGGGAAGTCGTAGACGTCCGGGTCATAGAAGCAGATAGATGACGTGGGACTCACGGGAAGAATCATGATGGTCCCTTTAAGAATGAAGTACTTGTCGGTACTGGGGAACTTGACAAAGCGCTTCTCGAAATAGGGATTGATTACGTTGACGGGAGTTGCACCGACGACGAAATGCCGCCCTTCCGGCGCATAGAGCATGCGGCTTTTGAGATCCATAGCCGGAAGAGCATAGTACTCCGAGAGACCCGTATCCGTCGCATGGTCGGCAATCGTATTGAGGCTGGGTTCGATTACGGTGTAATAATCAAGTCCCTTGTATTCATTCATGAGATCGAGGACCTTTGCCCCCATGAACCTTGCATACCCCAGCTTGAAAGCACTGAGAGCTCTGAGATACTGATA
Source organism: Acutalibacteraceae bacterium (assembly GCA_963626075.1). Classification (GTDB taxonomy): domain Bacteria; phylum Spirochaetota; class Spirochaetia; order Sphaerochaetales; family Sphaerochaetaceae; genus Ornithospirochaeta. Next base: position 9,066 of record CAVFVX010000043.1, on the reverse strand, counting down.
AAGGACTGCATTGCGGTCTTCCGTATCGGTGAGATCCACAGATGTCTTTTCCCCTGATCTGAGTTCATCGATAAGAGAGCCGAAAATTTTCTCGTTGGCCTCCAGGATTCTCATCCGCCCCTCACGGATGGGAGGGATTGCGATATTGTAAAGGCTGTCTATCGGTTCTTCCCTTCCGTCTTCGCCAGCTGGGGATTACACCACCATACACTCTCTCCGTCATCCGACCATCCTTCTGTAAGATACGGGCTGACATAGTAATAATTCCACTTCTCAGGCACCTTTCGTCTCCTTCCGCCTCTGTTATAGTGCGAGCGTCACTTCGAGCTCATCCTGCTCTGCGGCATAAGCAATGACACGAACATATTCATCATCCCATTCAATAACGAAATTGTCTGCAGTTACCGCGGCCCCGTCGTTATGGAGGGCAAGGGACTGCTGATTGACTCTCCTGCCGTTCTTGAGGAGGTCAACCCTGCAGTACGTCTCGCCGTACGGGAATACGGGAGTTCCTATCATGTAGATGCGGACCGAGTAGTCTCCGTAGGCTGAGGAAGACACCACGGTCTTCTTGTAGTTGGCATTGTACTGTCTCAGTCCCGCCGTCGAGAAGAATGCAAGGACTATCACCGTCAGTGCTATGATTATTGTCTTTCTTACTTTTGCTTTCATCTCTTTCCTTTAACCAGGACGGCCTGTCTTTTTTACGGACAGGCCTGAATTGGAGTTTATATATATAATCGCAGGCTTAACCTACGTTGGCTTTATTCGCCTTTATCCAGCCGATGATCGGTCCAACTCCGTTGATGATCCGGCCGTTCGCCACGAGTGTCGGCACGCTCTTTATTCCGTACTTCTGGGAGAGTGCGCTCTGCTCTTCGGCGTCGATTACCTTATATTCGATTCCCGCAGCCGTGAGCTGTCTCTTTGCGCCCGGGCAGTTGGGACAGGTCTTCGTCGTGAAGAGGAGAATCTCATCCGGGCTCTCGGTCTTTTCCGCTGTTACTGTGGTGTCAGCCTTCCTGGGGTGTCTCAGCTTCGAGGAGGGAATATCGTACTCCTTGCGTTCCCTGAATTCCTCGGTCTTACCGACGTTCCAGTTCTGGACAGGTCTGTAATACCCTGTGATTCTGGAGTAGATTTCGGTCTTTCTCTTGCAGACAGGACACTCGTACACCTCACCCGCAAGATAGCCGTGCTCCTGGCAGATGGAGTATGTCGGACTGAGCGTATAGTACGGAAGCTCGTAGTTCTCCGCAATCTTCCTTACAAGTGTTGCCGCAGCCTTCCAGTCGGGGAGCTTCTCTCCGAGGAATGTGTGGAATACCGTACCGGACGTGTAGAGCGTCTGGAGCTTGTCCTGGACGTCGAGGGCCTCGAACACGTCATCCGTATACGATACCGGCAGATGCGAGGAGTTCGTGTAGTACGGGCTCCTGTCATCGCTGGAGGCAGTGATGATGTCGGGGAACTGCTCCACGTCGTGCTTTGCAAAGCGGTAGGATGTGCTCTCCGCGGGGGTTGCTTCGAGGTTGTAGAGGTCACCGTACTGCTCCTGGTAGTCCGAGAGCCTCGATCTCATATGGTTGAGACACTCGATTGCGAACTCCTGGCCGCGCGGATCTGCGATGTTGCACCTGAGCCAGTTTGCGTTGAGGCATGCCTCGTTCATTCCGACGAGTCCTATTGTCGAGAAGTGGTTGGCAAATGTTCCGAGATACCTCTTCGTATACGGATAGAGTCCTTCGTCGAGGAACTTCGTGATGACTGTTCTCTTTACCTTCAGGGAGCGCGCCGCAATGTCCATGAGTCTGTCGAGCTTCTTGTAGAAGTCGGCCTTGTCCTTTGCCGTGTATGCAAGTCTCGGCATATTGAGAGTTACGACACCGATGGAGCCCGTCGACTCACCGGAGCCGAAGAAGCCTCCGGTCTTCTTCCTCAGTTCCCTCAGGTCGAGCCTGAGGCGGCAGCACATGCTTCTGACGTCGCTCGGCTGCATGTCGGAGTTGATGTAGTTACTGAAATACGGGGTACCGTATTTTGCCGTCATTGTGAAGAGAAGCTTGTTGTTCTCGGTCTCCGACCAGTCGAAGTCCTTCGTGATGGAATATGTCGGAATCGGGTACTGGAAGCCCCTGCCCTCGCTGTCTCCCTCGATCATGACTTCGATAAAGGCACGGTTGACGAGGTCGATTTCCTTCTGGCAGTCGCCGTAGGTGAAATCCATCTCCTTTCCGCCGACGATGGCCTTCTGGTTCTTCATGTCCTCGGGGCACACCCAGTCGAGTGTTATATTCGAGAACGGTGCCTGGGTTCCCCATCTCGAGGGAGTATTGACACCGTAGACGAAGCTCTCGATGCACTTCTTCGTTGCATCGAAGGAGAGGTTGTCCGCTCTGACGAACGGAGCAAGGTACGTGTCGAAGGATGAAAATGCCTGAGCACCCGCCCATTCGTTCTGGAGAATACCGAGGAAGTTGACCATCTGGTTGCAGAGCGTTGCAAGGTGCTTTGCGGGCTTGGACGAAATCTTTCCCGGGAGTCCGCCGAGTCCTTCCTGGATGAGCTGCTTGATTGACCATCCCGCACAGTAGCCCGTGAGCATGCTGAGATCATGGAGGTGGAAATCGCAGTTGCGGTGAGCGGAGGCAATCTCCTCGTCGTATATTTCACTCAGCCAGTAGTTTGCAGTGATGGCGCCGCTGTTCGAGAGGATGAGACCGCCGACGGAGTACGTGACGGTGCTGTTCTCCTTGACTCTCCAGTCGTTGAGCCTGAGGTAGTTGTCGACGACGCTCTTGTAGTCGAGTGTCGCACTCTTCATGTTGCGGATTCTCTCACGCTGCTTGCGGTAGAGGATGTAGGACTTTGCAACGTCCTCGTAGCCTGCCTGCGAGAGGACTCTCTCGACACTGTCCTGGATGTCCTCGACGGAAATCTTTCCGTCCTTCACCTTTCCGGCGAAATCGGAGGTGACCTTGAGGGCGATGAAATCGACGACGTTCTCGTCGAATTCCTTCTCTATCGAGGAGAATGCCTTCTCGATGGCGAGACTGATTTTCTTTATATCGAACGGAACTTCCTTTCCGTCGCGTTTAACAACATAATACATAGTCTGGATTCCTTCCCTTTGCTGAAGAAGGTATCACAGCTTTTTTCTCTTTGCAAGAGCCGGAAGTACTGTATCAAGCGTGTCAAAAATACCCAGACACTATATGTAGCGTACTCACCTGTCTCGCATCTGTACGTTTTCTATATAACTCCTTAGTGTTTCGATGTAGATTCGAATGTCCTCGAGAGAGGGGGACTCGAAGCCTTTCTCAATGGTATTTTCCGACGGAACAAAGGATTGGAGAAAGTACCTTTTCGCACCCCTTATCCGCTTTCCGATTTTTTCAAAATTTTCTCTCTTGTGTAGGGGGTCCACGACAGTCGTCCGGAATTCGTAGTCGACCTTTCCGCTGAGTAGATAGTCGATGCTTTCCTCTATTCTCGAGGTGTCCGTTTCCACTCCGGAGAGGCGTGAGTATTCGTCGAGGCTGGTCTTTATGTCCATCGCGACGTAGTCGACATTCCCCGACTCCACGGCCTCCTTCAGAACATCGGGAAGGTAGCCGTTCGTATCGAGCTTCACGGAGTAGCCGAGAGCCTTGAGCCTGGAAAGGAACGGTATGAGGTCCTTATTGATTGTAGGCTCTCCTCCCGTGACGACGACGCCTTCAAGCATTCTACGTCTCTTACCGAGGAACTCGAATATTTCGTCGTCATCGATTACGGGCTCGTTCTCACTGTGCAGCACAAGGCTTCCGTTCTGGCAGAACGGACAGCGGAAATTGCATGCACCCGAGAAGAGGATGCATGCGCACTTTCCCGGGTAGTCCACAAGAGTCAGTTTCTGTATTCCGTGTATTACCATACTCACTTCTTCTTCCTGTTCTTCCTTTCTTCTTCCCTTTCCCTGCTCAGACGGAAGAAGTCAGCCATTGTTCCGCCGTCGGAATGAGAGGAGGATGCGGAATACGAGAAGGAGGAGGAAGTGCTGCGGCCGCCCTTCTCTCTCTCGTCCTTTCTGTACTTACGTTTGCTCTCCCTGACGACTTCAATCTTCGTCTCGTAGACAGCGGGAGTGACGACCTTCACCGGGCTCTTCTTTATGACGACCTTTATCTTTCCGTTCTCTCCGGTAGATACAGTCTTCTTACTCGATGACGAAGAACCGGAGGCTATCCTGACCTTCACTTCCCTCTCCTCGTACGAGCATGAGAGCGTCTGGCATATGTAATGTATGCTTCCGTCGCTGTCCTTCGCCTTCATCATGTCGCGGCCGCAGTACGGGCACTTCTTCGTATCCTTGAACTTCGGCTCGAATACAAGCGTGGACTTCTCGACCCTCGCTACAAGGTCGGACGCCATCTTCTTTATATCCTTTATGAAGAGACCGGGGTCCTCCTTACCCTTGCTTATCCTCTCGAGTCTTCCCTCCCACTCACCTGTGAGTACGGGAGAGCGAAGCGTCTCCGGGGCGAGTCTCACGACCTCCCTTCCCTTCGCTGTCGGAACGAAGTACTTTCCGTCTCTCTCGACGTATCTGTTCTGTACGAGTTTCTCTATGATGTCGGCACGTGTTGCCGGGGTTCCGAGGCCGGATGTGAGATTGGCCTTGAGCGACGCATCGTCGACGAAGCGTCCCGCATGTTCCATTGCAGAGAGAAGCGTTGCATCCGTGTACCTTTCGGGAGGAGTCGTGCTGCTCTTCCTGACCTTGATGGAGATTATCTCCACTTCGTCTCCTTCTTTCAGGTTCTTCACGAATATGCTGTCGTCATCGGTGTCGACGGGAGTGAGGGCGTTCTTTATGTTCGCACTCTCGGCAACACTTCTGTAGCCCTTTCTGAGAGGCTTCGTGAAGCGTGCGAGGAATGTTTTTCCTTCTACGTCTATCTTCACTGTCGTCGTCTCGTAGAGGTAGTCCTCCCCCAGGACTTCGAGGAACCTCGTGACTATGAGTCTCCAGAGCTTCTTCTCGTTTTCACTGAGGGCCGAGAGGTCTACCTTCTGTTCTGTCGGGAGAAGCGCATGGTGATCGCTCACCTCTTGAGCATTGACGAACCTGGGGTTGTCCTCCCTGTAGCCGTTCCTGAGGTACTCGTCTGCGACGTACGAGAACTCGGTGTCCCTGATGGCTCTGATTCTTTCGCGGAGGGTGGGGATAATATCGGGGGTGATGCACCTGCTGTCGGTACGGGGATAGGTCACGATCTTATGGACTTCATATAGTCTCTGGAGAGTATCGAGGGTATCCTTTGCAGAGAAGCCGTAGGCGATGTTCGCATCCTTCTGGAGCTCGGTGAGGTCGTATGCAAGCGGCACCTCCTCGCTCTTCTCCGTTCTCTCGATTGATACGACCTTCCCCTTCTTACCCTTCCAGGTCTCCATATCCGCGGCAAGCTTCTCGTCCGTGAACCTCACGGAGTCGGCAGTGGGATAGTACGACGCCGAGAAGAGACCGAACGAAGCCCTTGCGGAGTAGTAGAAGGCACCGAGGAATTTCTCTATCTCGTCCTCCCTCTCCGTCATCAGTGCAAGCGTCGGCGTCTGCACACGGCCAGCCGAAAGCTTCGCATCATAGTAGCAGGTAAGAGCACGCGTTACGTTCATGCCCACATACCAGTCCGCCTGTGCGCGGCACTCCGCGGCATGGTAGAGGTTGTCGTACTCGCTCGACGGGCGGAGCGACGCAAAGCCTTCCTTAATGGCCTTCTCCGTCTGCGACGAAATCCAGAGTCTCTCGCACTTTCCCTCGTACCCCGCTTCCTTGAGTATCCAGCGGGCGACGAGTTCGCCCTCTCTTCCCGCATCGGTTGCGATGACGACTGACGAAATGTCGCTGCGGCCGAGGAGACTTTCGATGACAGAGTACTGGTCCTTCGTCTCCTCGATGACCTCTTCCTCCAAGGTCTCAGGAAGCATCGGAAGGTCCCTCAATGTCCAGCGCTTGTAGCTTTCGCTGTAGTGCTGCGGAGGCGCAAGCTCCACAAGATGTCCGAGTGCCCAGGTAACGACATAGTCGCTTCCTTCCGTATATCCGGTCTGTCTGTCGTAGCAGCCGAGATTCTTCGCAATCTCCCTGCCGACGGACGGTTTTTCAGCAATAACGAGTTTTTTCATACCCCGGATTCTACAACAAACGGGAATCGAAAGAGAATATCTCATTGACCCGAGTCCCTCCCCGGTCTTATAATCCAGATATTCTTTTTATAAGGAGAACGAAAATGGCTTATAAGATTACTGATGCCTGTGTAGCATGTGGAACATGCGCTGGCGAATGCCCGGTTTCTGCAATTTCAGAGGGCGATCCGACTTATGTCATCGATGAGAGTGCATGCCTCAGCTGCGGCACCTGTGCTTCTGTCTGTCCGCAGGAAGCTATCGTCGAAGCGTAAGCTCAGCCGTAACATTTAAGCTGCCCGGTTCTCCGGGCAGTCTTTTTTTGATGTAAAATCAGGAGCACCCCGAAGAATGCTCCCGACAAGTTGAACAATTTCGAGAATCAGTAAGTCACTGTACCCGCATAACCAGCAAAGTAATCCTTCTCGACATACTTGATGATATTGGGAGACTGCAGCATCCACATGATGTCCTTTCCGGGGTTGGATGCAAGATCAACAGTACATGTCCATGTCGACCCTCCGGCTGTAATCTTAATATTGGTAAATGTCGAAGTAGGTACCTTGACAGTAAATGTCTCAGTTTTACATGTTACGGTAATACCGGAAGAAGTGCCGAGATGGTATTTTGTCGTACCGCTCTCAGTGGAGGTTATCCACATCTTTGCCGTAGTTGTTTGTTTCCGCAATGTCTCGTCAGCAATTATCGCTGTAACATAAGTATAGGTATCAACATTGGTTACCTTTGATTCATCATACCATTTTGACAAAGAACCTTTTGTTGTATAGTCAACATCGTACATGATTTTTGAGTAGGTACTGCTGTAAGCCAGGGTAAGGAAAACATCCTTATTCGAATTTGAAGCCAGGTCTATTGTGTACTCGTGGGTCTGTTTCGAAGTCTTGATCTCCACTCTGTTGAAGTCACCACTCGGCACCTTGATGGTATAGTATCCGCCGCCTCCGCTTACACCGAGATTATTGAATGCAACTGTTACCCCCTGGCTCTCTGTCCCGACCTTGTATGATTTTGTTCCGTCTTCTTCCTCTTTCCAGGCCTTCATTGTAACCTTCAGAGAATCCGCATAGGATTCATCGACAAGCGCAACAACATAAACTTCCTCCGTGTTTCCGCAGACTGCACACGACTCTCCTGCACCCCACCGGGTATCTTCACCTGTCATTGCAGCGATTTCGCTTGTAGTCTTGTCAATGGATATGAGGAGCAGATTCTGGCAGTTTTCGAAAGCATCTGAAGCAATAGTCTTGATTCCACTTCCGATAGACACAGAGCTGAGAGACGAACAACCGGAGAATGTCTTTTCGCTTATCGCCGTCACTTTCTCTGGAACAGTCGCCGTTGAAAGCTTTGAACATCCGTAGAAGGCTTCCCTGCCTATTGCGGTCACAGCACCGTTGTACGTTACCCCTGTGAGCTCAGTGCAGTTCCTGAAGGCATAGTCGCCGATATCTGTAATATTGTCCGGTGTTGTAACTGACGTAAGCTTGCTGCATCCTTCGAAGAAGCCGTGAACATCTGCATTCCCCGCTGTTCCGAAGTCATAGGAAGCAAGCGATGTAACCGATGAGTTGGACGGCAGTGTTACCGTAGTCAGAGAGGAGCAGTTGTAGAACATTCCTCCGCCGAGTGATGTAACTGTATCAGGTATCTCAATGGAAGCGAGGCTGCTCTCGGCAAACGCGCCGTCTCCTATTGCCGTCACGGAAGAAGGAATCAAGACAGAAGTCAGTGCCGTATTTCTGAAAGCCTCCTTGCCGATTGAAGTAACGACTGCCGTTCCGGAGAATGTCAGAGAATTCATAGCCGTACAGCCGCTGAATGCACTGTCTCCGATTGTCTTGACTGTATCGGGAATGGTTACTCCGGTTATTCCTGTTTTACCGGAGAAAGCATTTTCTGCTATAGCAACTACATTCTTCCCTCTGTAAGTGGAAGGTATTGTGATTGCACCTGTTGCACCGCTTCCGGAAGACGTTATCGTATATGTCTGGGTTGTCGAATCATACTCGAACACGGCGTCGATATCCTTCCACTGGGCATAGAGTGTCGCCGCTCCCGTCACACTGTATGTTCCGTTGACTTCGTAGTATGTTCCGCTGCCGTCAGAGGATGTGTTCCAGGAATCGAAGAATCTGCCGTCTGTATTATCAGGTGAATAAGAGAGAGTCATACTACCCTTCTCATGCTGTTCCGTCTTGAGTACATCTGAGCCGTTCTTGAATGTTATCGTGTACTGGACATACTTTACAGTTGCCCCCGTTGCGCCCCACGCTGTAGTCGACTGCGGCTTGAACTGATCCCTGTCGACACTGATTGATATTGTTTTGATACCCGAACCGGAGAACGCATCCTCTGCAATTGCATCACTCGTCGTGAAGCTGTTCGGAAGCGATATTTCCCCGAGGGCCGTACAGCCGTCGAAGACGCGGCTTCCGATTGAAGACAGCGTACTTGTTCCGTCGAACGTAACACTCTTGAGTGCCGTGCATTCTGCAAATGCATTGTCACCTATTGCCGTTATCGTTGACGGAATGACGACTTCCGTCACTGCAGTCTTGCCCTTGAATGCCGAAGCGGCAACGGCCGTGACTTTCTTACCCCTGTAGGAGGACGGAATCTCAACCTTTCCCGAGACGCTTCCCGCAGACTTCACAGTGTATGAATCCGAGGACGAGTTGTACTCGTATGTTATATCCGGGTTTTTCCAGTGGACCTGGAAAGAGGTATCACCGGAGATGGTATACGATGTTCCCGCATCATAGTAATCGGAGCCGATTGTCCAGCAGTCGAAGAAGTATCCATCCTTCGAGTAGGAACCGAGTGTAATTGTACTGTTCTTTGCTCCGGTCTGTCTGAGCTCTGTTATCTCTGCAGTAC
>CAVFVX010000042.1:0-18134 GCA_963626075.1 Acutalibacteraceae bacterium | reverse complement strand
AAGGTGTGTCTGTAGCCGATACGGGTGCAGAAGAGCCCCGTCACGAGCAGCAGGGCCTTCGGTGCGTCGCTTTCGGTGGGGGAGAAGAGAAAGCCGTGGCCCCAGTCCCACTTTCCGTCACTCTCGACTGCAACGACTGCATAGACGGGGATGTTGGACTCGAGATATATGCTGCTGTGAGAAGAGAAGTTCATGCTGAATCTCAGTCCGGCCTCCGCAAATCCTCCCGCAATCTTGAGAGCGCTCAGGTCTGCATAGATTCCCGCAAGGCCGAGTGAAAAGTCGAGATCGAAGGTCCCGGAGGGAAGTACATCATATTTGAAGTACACATCTCCCGCAACTGCGGATGTGATGCTGTTTTTGAGGTTGTTCCAGAGCATTTCCGATTTCGATACCCCCTCCACCGTCTCATCGAGAGAGAAGAGCGAGTAGATGAAGAGGTTCGGGAAGCCCGAGTCGACGTTTGCTCCGATTTCCATCTGTCCGATATTTCTGCTGAAGCCGAGCTGACTGACATAGATTCCCGTTCCGACATGGAGGTTCCAGTCTCCCTCCGCCGCTGCGAGGGAAGCCGGGACGATGAGCATGAGAGCAAGAAGTGCTGTAAGAATCTTCTTCATTGTTCTTTTCTCCTATTTCACTGTTATGAGTTCGTATTCCCTTGTTCCTATTCCGATGCTCTCGGCGTACTCGAGGCCCTGCTTCCAGTTGGTGTCGGGATGCATTGCCGAGAAGTGGTCGTGTTCGTGGTGGCGTACATCCTCCAGAACCGAACCGGGATTGACGGGAGCGGAGTTGACCTTGTCGGCTGAAGCCTGGTCGAGGGCAACGGGGTCGAATGACGCGAGCATTCCGATGTTCGGGACAATCGGCACGTCGTTGCAGCCGTAGCAGTCACACACCGGAGATACGTCAATTATTATGTTGATGTAGAAGCAGGGCCTGTGCTGTATGACAGCCTTGCTGTATTCCATCATCCTGCAGTTGAGCTCCTCATTGGAGTTGTCGACTGTCGGAACGATTGCGTTTACAGGACACACGGGAAGACAGCGTCCGCAGCCGACACATTTCTCAAGGTCTATTGAACACTTTCCGTCAGTGAATACCTGGGCCGAGTGTGCGCATGACGAAGTACACTTGTGACAGCCGATGCACTTCTCGGTTATCACGCGGGGCTTTCCCTGGTTGTGCATCTCCATCTTTCCGCGTCTGGAGCCGCAGCCCATTCCTATGTTCTTGAGAGCGCCTCCGAAGCCCGTTGCCTCGTGGCCCTTGAAGTGGGAGAGTGCGATGAAGACGTCGGCGTCCATTACGGCCTTTCCGATCTTCGCATTTTTAACGTATTTCCCATCAACTGGAACCTCCACGTCATCGTCTCCCTTGAGGCCGTCCGCGATTATGACGGGAGCGCCGGTCGTGAGAAGGTTGAAACCGTTGAGAGCTGCAGTCTCGAGGTGGTCGACCGCATTCTTTCTCGAGCCAACGTAGAGTGTGTTGCAGTCGGTGAGAAATGCCTTTCCGCCGTTCTTCTTCACCCTGTCGACCACGACCCTGGCCCAGTTGGGCCTCAGAAATGCGAGGTTCCCGCTCTCTCCGAAGTGGAGCTTTATCGCAGCATAGTGGTTGTTGAAGTCGATAGTGTCGAAACCAGCCTTTTCAAGAAGTCTGTCGAGCTTCTCGAGGAGGCTTCTGTTGTCCGTTGTTCTCAGGTCTGAAAAATATACCTTGCTTGCCATCTGTTTTCCTCTGAAGGCAATTGTAGCATGTTTTCTTCAGTATCCGTTAATTTTCTTTGTCTTTGAACTTCACAATCGATTCGGTCTTGCGGAATATCTTCTCAAGCCTCTGGAGTTCGCTTTCGCTGAGGGCCGCGCGTTCGATGAGGTCGCTCAGGAACTGCTCCGTCCACTTCTTCTCCTCGTCCCATTTGTAGTAGCCGATTTCGGTGAGGTTGTGCGACATCTCCCCGACGCTTCTGTCGATTCTCTCCTTCGTGACGGCCGTCATTCCGCTTCTGTACTCCATACCTCCCGTAAAGAGGGCGTAGGAGATTATCTGGACGGCCTGGGAGAGGTTGAGGGAGGGAAAGAGAGGAGAGGTCGGGATAGTACAGATTGAGCCGCACATGTTCACTTCGTCGTCTCTGAGACCGTCTGCCTCACGACCGAATACTATCGAGACCTTTCCCTCGGGAAGGGATTTTATTTTATCAGATAGCTGCTCGGGGGAGTACGCACTCATCTTCCTGAACTTTCCGCGGCGTCTCGTGGCACCGACGGTGAAGGAGGAGTCCTTCAGAGCCTCCTCAAGCGTCGAGCAGCGTCTTGCGTTCTCCCAGACGTCGGATGCGTGGAGGGCGAGGGTGCGCACCCTGTCCTCGTCGTAGACCCTGTCTCCGGTTATCGTGAGATGGGTCAGCCCCATCGTCTTCATGGCCCTGCATACGCTTCCTATGTTCGCTCCGTCCTGCGTCTCAACGAGGACGATTTCTATCCTGTCGCTTCCTTCGATTTTTTCCATGCAATAATTCTATTCATATGCACGGTTTTTTTCTATAATCGGAAGAGAAAAGGGGAGACTTAAATATTATGGAAATGATGGATAAGGCTGCAAAGAGAGTCATCATCTTCATGGGAGTGGTGCTTGCACTCTTCATTCTGAAGGCCGGTTCTTCGGTTGTCATACCGCTTGCAATCGCAGTCTTCGTCTTCATGCTTGTAAGCCCGCTGATGGACAAGCTGCTGAAGCTGAAGGTTCCGACGATTCTCGCCATTGCGATAATCCTCGTCCTCACGACGCTCTTCATACTCTTCTTCGTCTACGTCATCATCGCCATGATAAACGTCCTCGTAGCCGAGCTTCCGTCCTACATAAACAAGGTCACAGTCTTCGACGAGTACATCTCGTCCTGGATCAGAGACGTATTCAACTTCACCGAGGACGACCTTCCTTCCGTGATATCAGTTCTGAACATCGACTGGGCGGCGCAGGTGAAGAACATAATTTCCGCGCTGTCATCGGTTTCCGCATCCCTCGTCAGCGACGTGGCGATGGTGATTGTGTATCTGTTGTTCCTTCTCATGGAGGAGTCCACGATCTTCCCCAAGATCCGTGCAGCCTTCCCCGAGTCCAAGAACGAGGCGAGCGATCTCGTGAGATCCATCAGCCGTCAGACATCGCGCTATCTCTCCGTGAAGATTCTCATAAGCCTCGTCACCGGAGTCTGCTTCTACCTCATCGCACTTCTCAGCCACATGGACTTCCCGCTTGTCTGGGGTGTCCTTGCGTTCCTTCTGAACTTCATTCCGACTATAGGAAGCATCGTCGTGACAGTGCTTGCGACGCTTATGGCAGCGATTCAGTTCATGCCCCACTGGGGACAGGTTGCCGTCGTCTTCTTCGGCTTCCTCGCCACCGAGATGATTCTCGGAAACGTGATTGATCCGAAGCTCCAGGGCGTGCAGCTCAACATGTCGCCGTTCATAATTCTCATCATGCTTGCCGTCTGGGGATACATCTGGGGAATTGCGGGAATGTTCCTTGCTGTTCCGATTACCTGTGTTCTCCAGGTTGTCTGCGCAAGCGTTGATTCACTCAGACCTTTAAGCATACTTCTCTCGGCGGGAACCAACCTCGAGAGGAATGAGGAGTAATAATATGGAGATTATCTGTCTCGACCTCGAGGGCGTTCTCGTCCCCGAAATATGGATCGCATTCGCCGACGAAGTGGGTATTCCCGCTCTCAGAAGAACTACGAGGGATGAACCTGACTACCACAAGCTCATGGATTACAGGATGAATATCCTGAGGGAGCACAATCTCACCCTTCGTGACATCCAGGACACTATTGCGCGTATAAAGCCTCTCGAAGGCGCAGGGGATTTCTTAGAGAAGGTGAGGAGCCTCACGCAGGTCGTCATCCTTTCAGATACCTTTAAAGAATTCGCATCCCCCCTGATGAAGCAGCTCGGATGGCCGACGATTCTCTGCAACAGCCTCTGCGTCGACGAGGGGAACATGCTCACCGGAATAAGAATGAGAATCGAGGACGGTAAGAGAAAGGCAATCGAAGCCTTCCGCAGTCTCAACTACCGCACCTTCGCGGCAGGCGACAGCTACAACGACCTCACCATGATAAAGACAGCGGACAGCGGAGCTCTCTTCCGCGCGCCCGAGAACATTCTTCTCGAGTACCCCGAGCTTCCGCTCTGCACGACATACGACGAATTCTACTCGGTAATCGAGAGGTTCGTGAAGTCAGAATAGGCGGCGTCTTTCGTCTTCCACAGTTGTGAATCCTCCGTGTCCGGGCATGACCCTGGTTCTCCCGTCGAGACGGAGGATTTCTCTGAGACTCTCCGTGAGCGCAGTGTAGTCTCCGCCGAGGTCGACGCGCCCCTCTCCGCCTTCGAAGAGGGTGTCCCCCGAGAGGAGGACGCCGTCGTTCTCGAGAAGAAGCGACACCGAGCCAGGGGTATGTCCGGGAGTGCGGAGTACCTTTATCCCTCCGATTCTCTCCGGGTAGTCGAGGAGGGGAATGTCTTCAGAAACAGTGTATTCCTCATCCGGTATTCCGAACCACTTTATGTAGTTTCTGTTTCCCGTCTTCCCGTCTTTTATATAGTAGTGGTCGGGAGACGCGAGGTATATCGGAGTGCCGGGAAAGAGCGAGAGAACGGCCCCGAGTCCCATCACGTGGTCGAAGTGGCCGTGCGTCAGAAGTACGGCGTCGGGTCTTCCCCTGTCTCTCAGAAGGGAGAGCATTCTCCCGTTGTCGTCGGGAGCGTCCACAAGAAAGACACTCCCGTCATCCGAGAGAAGGTACGAGTTCGTTGCAAAGAGGCCGGAAGAGCGGAGTGTTATGTTCATACTGCGATTATAGCACAGAAAAACACCCGGAAATCACTTTCCGGGTCTCTCTCATCTTTTCTTCTCTCGCTTACTTGTTCGAGTAGTTGATCTGGGCTTCTCTGCCGTTGATGTCCTTGCCGTTGAATGCGGCGATTGCCTTCTCGCAGTTCTCCTCACTCATCGTGATGAAGGAATACTTGTCGTGGACACGAAGCGAGTAGATGTCGTCTCTTGTTATTCCGAGTTCCTTCTGGAGCATGAGGGAGAGGTTCTTTGCATAGAGGTGCTTCATCTTTCCGACGTTGAGATAGAGTGTCTTCGCGCCTTCGGGAAGGACTCTCTCCTTCTTCTCGGGTGCTGCGGCATCCTCTGTCTGGGACTTTTCAGAAGCGGGAACTTCCTTCTTCGGCTCTCTGTTTTCTCTGGGCTCCCTTACGTCCTTTCTTTCCTTTCTTTCTCTCTTTTCTGCTTTCTGCTGGGGAGCCTTAAGAAGCTCCTCGAGAAGAAGAGCCGAGAAGTAGCCGCGTCTTGTGAAGGGAACGTTCTGCTTTATTGTCTTTCTGATGGCTTCAATCTCGTCGGGATTCTCGCATGAGTTGAGCTTTCCCATGATTCTGTCGATAGTCTCTTTGAGGACTTCCTGTGAAATGACTGTCTTTTCACTTTCCATTTAATAATCTCCTGACACGCCCGCCTGGTGCGGGGTAAAAAAATAAGCGTTGTGAATGGGTAAACGCCGTCTGCCGGTTCCCGTTAGATGAGAGAGAAGAACCGACACGGATAGAATAATTATCTACCTTCTCATTTGTCAACGTCTCTTTTTCCGTTTATGTACAACCTCACTCCTCTGTGTTAATATTTTTTCAATGACAAGCAGAGAAGATCTCTTCCAGGAGACGGAGGAGAAGATTGACGACACCACACGGCGGCTGAGGGAACACTTTTTCTCCCTCGGCATCATGCTCTTCAGAAACAGCGATATACTCCCTCAGAGCATGGGGGTGAGTCTTGTCAGGGCCGCAACCGACGCCGAGAAGGCTCTCGGTGAGGCCGAAGGACGAAAGAAGGAAGACGAGGAGTTCATAAGGGAATACGACGGAAAGAAGCAGCGGAAGCTGGAGGCGGACGGTGTTCTCGAGGACCTCCGGAGCCGCGAGAAAGATACCCGTCTCAAGCTCGGGGCGCTCATCTACGAGCAGTGCTCGCTCAATCTGCTCCCCAGGGAGAACTTCTCCTCTGTCTACGACGACGCCGACAGCGAGAAGGAACTGAGTGAGAAATCACAGAGCACCTCCTTCTGGTCGCGCTTCCGCTCATCGTCTGCTTTAAGCCGTCTCAAGCGCAACGACACGACGCGCTACCTCGATTACTCCTCCTTCGCCGACAGCGACGAGAATGCGATACTGATATCCGGAGAGAAGGCCCAGAACCTCATAACCGAACTTAATGATATAAAGGAAAAGAGGAAGACCGCCCAGGAAGAGGAGGAGAGTCTCGAGAGCTATCTCTCCGAGTCACTCCAGAGACGGAAGAACCTGGAGAAAGGCGGACTCGAGGAGGACGAGAGCGACCTCGAGGAAAAGAAGAACGAGTTCAACGAGTGCATCATAAACTACGGTAACTACCTCTATGACCGCGGAGGCTCATGGATCGGCGAGAACACCCCGACGGAGGTTCTCGACTGCCTGCAGCTCATTCTCGAGAACCAGAACGAGTACTCACGCCTCAACAAACGCCGCGAACAGCTTAAGAAGGAAGCCAAGGCCGACGACTACAAGGCCCTCATCGAGGAGGAGAAGGACAAGATCCGGATCCTCGAGGAGGAGAAGAGCAGAATCGACGGCCAGATAGAGGAAATAGAGCGCGAGATAGCGCGTCTCGAGACACTTGTCGAGAGGCTTGTCAGAACTCAGGATCAGACGTGATTGTCATCCTCTCTCCCGTCCCCGGGTGAGTGAACGTGATTGAAGAGGCGTGAAGGTAGAGTCTTTCGCCTTCCCTCTGCGTTCCGTAGAGGTTGTCCCCGACAATCGGGTGTCCCAGTCCCGAAGCGGCATGGACTCTCAGCTGATGAGTGCGTCCCGTATGGGGATAGAATCTTACTCTTGTACAGAATCTTCCGTCCCTTTTTTCTATATCGACTCTTTCCCAGTGGGTGAGGGCCTTCTTACCCAGTTCATAGTCGACTATCTGGTGGGGACGGTTCTCCACATCGAGGCGCATCGGAAGGTCGATGTCGCCTTCTCTCTCCTTTATTATTCCCTCGAGGAGCGCGGTGTACGTCTTCTGCACCTCCCTCATCTCGAATTCCAGCGACAGCTTCTTCTGTGCCTCCTTCGTGAATGCGAGAACCATGATCCCCGATGTGTCCATGTCGAGACGGTGGACATGCGGGATTTCGGGAGAGGAGGGGAAGAGTTCGTGGAAGCGGTATGAGACGCTGTCTCTTTTTTCTTCTCCACGTCCCGGAACACTTAGAAAGCCCGATTTCTTGTTGACGACTGCGATGTCGGAGTCGAGATAGATGTAATCGAGTCCGAGCATGGCTGGCAGCAGGAGGCCGCAGCGCTCGCTGCAGGGGGGAAGGAACTCGAGAGGATCGTTGTTATCGTGGTACCTGAATTCTGCGAGGCCCTTTATCTCCCAGCCCTTCTTGAGAGCGGTGTTTATGAGCTTGAGTCCGGCGCATTCGCCTGTTCCCGTAGGAGCGTGGGGCGGAAGACCTTCGATTCTCCCTCCGCGCCATGTATAGAAGCGGAATATCTTCTCGTATTCCCTCTGCGCCTCCGCGCTGAGGGCACGGCGCTCCTCTTTGAGTTCGGTGTGCCCGGAATCTATGAGGGCGGTGAGTTCGTGTATTCTGCTGTCGTAGAGGGACATGTACCTGTCCCAGTCGCTTTCGGAGAAGCATGTGTGGACGAAGCCGGGGATGTTGTAGACTCCGCTGAGGGCTCCCGAGTAGCCGTAGAGGACCTTCCTCTCTCCACCCTTCGTCTCTGCAATGAGAACTCCCAGCATGTTCCCGTCCTTTATGAGCGACAAAGGATAGTCCCTGTCGGGTGGAAAGGAGACGGAAGACGTCTCCCTCATCCTCCGGATGAGCGTATAAGCCTCGGTTTTCGCTTCTTCCGTCAACAGAAAATAATCCATGACCCAATTATGTGATTTTACACAAACTCTGTGAACAGGTGATTGAAAAATCCCGGTTAACTGCAATAATCACTTCCATGGAACAGAAAAAGCTTGTAAAGCGAATACTCATGACACTCGTGGGACAGGTCATACTCGGAATCGGAGCGGGATGCCTCAGGGCCGCGGGACTCGGAATAGACCCCTACCAGTGCTTCACGCGCGCAGTCGAGACAGTCTCTCCGCTCTCGTACGGGACAACCTTCGTCATCATCAACGCGGTCTTCCTCATTCTCATGTTCATCTTCGCCCGTTCCTACAT
This sequence comes from Acutalibacteraceae bacterium, assembly GCA_963626075.1. Taxonomy (GTDB): domain Bacteria; phylum Spirochaetota; class Spirochaetia; order Sphaerochaetales; family Sphaerochaetaceae; genus Ornithospirochaeta. The sequence continues at coordinate 9,832 of CAVFVX010000042.1, read as the reverse complement.
CGGAATAAGCACAGTCTTCAACATGTTCCTCCTGGGGTACATCATCGACTGGTCGGCTTCAGGGATATCCTCCCTCATCCCGTCTCCGGGCATTGTTGTACAGATTCTCCTTCTTATTGCCGCACTTGTTCTCATATGCTTCAGCTCTGCTCTTATCTTCACATCCGACCTCGGAGTTTCAACTTATGACTGGATTGCTCTTCACCTCTCGGACATACAGAAGAAGATAGCCTTCCGCTGGCTTAGAATCATGACGGACCTCATGTGCGTCATCATCGGCCTCTGCTTCGGCATTATTCCGGGAGTGGGAACACTCATCACGGCACTGGCCCTCGGACCCGTCATTTCGTTCTTCCGCACTTACGTAACCGATCCGTTCCTCTACGGGAAGCGGACCGCGACAGAGAAGAAGTGACAACAAAGCCCCTCCGTTTGAGAGGGGTTTCGCTTCGGTTTATCTTCTTCACTGATTGAGAGCGTAGACGAAAAAACAGACGATGCCGATAACGACGAGAAGCACGATGCCGATAATGGCGAGAGTTATCCTCGCGGCAGTCCTTCCGGGAGTGTGCTCCTCGATGATTCTCTTCTCCTTCGATCCGTCCTCCCTTATGATGGTCTCCTTCTTTCTGTTCTTTCCGAAGGCGAGGCAGAAGATGAAGATGACGACGAAGAGTCCTATGATGAATGGAATCATGTTTTGTCTCCTGTGTGCACCATTGAGGTGACTGCCTTCTTATAATCCCATGTATTCCTCTTTGTCAATTTGCGGCTACGTCTCCTGCACACTTGTTGCACACAGAGTGCTTTTCGTATTCGGAACCTGCTGGATAACAATCCTTCGTTGCAAACCAATTTATTATTGTATAAGTAAATAATTTTGAGATAATCGTGAATTTTGGCAAACAAAAAAAGTCGGACAGGGCGGATTTGAACCGCCGACCCCTTGGTCCCGAACCAAGTACGCTAGCCTCTGCGCTACTATCCGAATCGACATGAAGAGTATAATCATCTCCTCTTATCGTGTCGAGATACCCGTGACAAAAAAGTCATCTTGTTTTTTCTCTTCCTTTTTTCTTATGTCATAAGCGCTTTCTCTCTTTTTTCATATATCGGGGCGTTTCATTCCCCCCGTTTTTCCCGTAAGATTATCGCGGAGTGTATAATGGGTGAGATAAGACATTACAGGAAAGGCGAAATCATAAGCCGGGAAGGAGAGTTCGAACTCTGGATGTATGACCTTCTTTACGGAAAGGTCGGAATCTATGCCGACTACGGCACACCGCACCAGGTGCAGCTCTCCGTCAACGAGGCTCCCGTATTCTTCGGAGAGCTGGGGTTCCTCGAGTCCATGCCGCGCTACGGAACGTCGGTGGCTCTCGAGGACTGCACGGTCGAAATCATCAACCACGACAATCTCTCAGAGTATTTTTCCTCGAAGCCCGCGAAGGTCATGGCCATAATGGAGAGTCTTGCCACAAGAGCGAGAAACATCTACCGCCTCTACGCGCTGTGCTGCGAGACGACCGAGGAGTACCTCGAGCTCGAGCAGAAGGGCGAGCCCATTACCGATGAAGTGAAGGCGAGAATGGAGAAGTTCGCACGCGCTGCAAAGCGTATAAAGACGAAGCACGGACGCTTCTTCAACTTCTGAGAGCCATGTCGTTCATCCAAAAGGCACGGTCCTTCATCACCTACTGTTTCTACGGCCTCATCGCCACGCTCTTCGAGACCGGACTGTACTCGCTTTTCTATATAGTCCTTGCCCTGCCGAATATTGCGGCAACTCTCATAAGCTGGACCCTCACCGTCGTTCTTGCCTTCTTCACCAACAAGATATTCGTCTACAGAAGCAGGGAGTGGAGTGCACGTGTGCTTCTCTCGGAAATCGCGGGATTCTTCTCATGCCGTCTTCTCACGGGAGTCCTCAACGCAGTGTGGATGTACGTGATGGTCGATATCTTCGCTCTCAACGGAGTCGTGATGAAACTCCTTGCAGCCCTTGTGGTGGGAATCGTGAACTATGTGGTGGGGCTGTTCCTCATCTTCTCCCGAACTAGGAAAAGTCGGCAAACGGAGCTTCAAGAGCCTTAGCAAGGTCCTCCGGCCTGAGGCGCAGCATGCAGCCTCTGACTCCTGCCGAGACGCAGATGTAATCCTCGAGCTCCGCCGTCTCCTCGATGAATGTGGGGTACTTCTTTATCATCCCCAGGGGCGAGCAGCCTCCGCGGATATACCCCGTGTTCTTCTGCAGTTCGTTCATCGGCAGCAGGTCTATCTCCTTTGCTCCCGTAAGCGCTCTCGCCTTCTTGAGGGAGATGGAGAAGTCTGCGGGAAGACAGAATACAAAGAGACGCCTGTCGTTTGTCCTCATCACTATTGTCTTGAAGACGTGCTCGTAGTCGATTCCAGCCGTGTCCGCGAGATGGACTGCGTCAAGATGGTCTTCGTCCCATTCGTATTCGAGAACCGAGTATTCTATCCCGAGAGCATCGAGTATTCTCATTGCATTCGTTTTCATGGCTGTCATTATAATCTGTTTTGCGGCCTCTTCAACAGCATGAAAGACGGAGTGAAAGGATAGGGATAAGGTTGTTCGATTATTCTGTTGTAATTACAACTTAAAAGTGTCTGACTTTGAACTATCTGTATACTACATAAAATGATATACACTTTATGCGCGTTTTTGCGAAATTGCCGTTTTCTGCAAAAAATCTGCTGTCCCGGGACAGATTTTACTTTACTTACGGCCCGAGGCACCTTAAACTCATAATCAGACGCGTACACATATCAATAGAAGAACAACAGCCCCGTTTCAGGGGCTGTCTTTCCGGAGGAAGGCGTGATCAGAATCAACAACGACTGGCAGGAATATTTCGACGTGGAGCAGAGAAAGGATTACTACCTTTCCCTCAGGGAGTTTCTGAAGAGCGAATACGCACATTACACCGTATTCCCTCCGATGGATGAAATCTTCACTGCATTCACGCTTACGCCGCTCTCCCGTGTCCGTGTCGTTCTCGTCGGACAGGATCCGTACCACGAGAAGGAACAGGCGATGGGGCTTTCGTTCTCCGTAAGGGAAAACGTACAGATGCCGCCGTCACTCCAGAACATAAGAAAGGAGATCGAGGCGGAAGGCTTCGACACATCCTCCTTCTCCTCCGACCTGACCCGCTGGGCGGAGCAGGGAGTTCTCCTGATGAACACCACGCTGACAGTGAGGGAGCACCAGGCTCTCTCCCACACCGGAAAGGGCTGGGAGATATTCACCGACAGGTGCATCGAGATACTCAACTCCGATTCCTCTCCGAAGGTCTTCCTTCTCTGGGGAAGAAACGCAAGAAACAAGAAGACGATGATAACGAATCCCGCGCACCTCGTACTCGAGAGCGCACATCCGAGTCCCCTCAGTGCCTGGAACGGCTTCTTCGGCAACAACCACTTCCGCCTGACGAACGAGTTCCTCGTACGTAACGGCTTCGACCCGATAAGCTGGTAGAAAAGGGGAGCTTCCCGGCTCCCCTCTGTGCTCTGATTATTCCCTTTGTCCTGTCTCAGGCGATGAGTGCTTCGGCTTCGGAGCGTAATGCTTCCTCCGCTTCCGCGTCCGGTGCTTCGAGGCATATGACGGGCTCGGATTTGAGGTTGATTCCGTCTCCGATGCATCTGTCCTTCCAATCCCTCATCCACTCGCCGTCACCCCAGCCGTAGGAGCCGAAGAGGACGACGTCCTTTCCTCTGAGAGAAGACTCGACAGAAGCGAACATCGGCTCGAAGCCATCTTCTTCAAGTACTTCGTTTCCCATTGCGGGGCAGCCGAATGCGAATGCATCATATTTCTCCACATCGGAAGGCGAGAATGAAGCACACTCGATGAGGGAGACTTCGGCCTTTCCATTGAGACTGTCCCTTATTACAGAGGCCATGGCCTCCGTATTGCCTGTTCCCGAATAGTAGACAACAGCAACTTTCTTCATATATCTATTTCTCCTTATGCGCTCTCCGCGCAGAGTTTCTCAAGCGGTGTTCCGTTCTCGTACCGGGAGACGAGACATCTCGTGCACTCCGAGTAGAGGCGGAACGTCTTCTCCGCTTTTTCCCTGTCGTGGTAGACCTTCCAGACACCCGAGAGAATGTAGTTCTCTCCTTTGTTCTGAATGAAGCTCTTCACGTCCTCCACGGGATAGCCGAGGAATATTCCGATTTCGTGCGGGAACGAATCCTCCATGAGCCTCTCCGAGAGTCTTTCAAGTGACGCCGGAAGCGACGAAGTGTCGTAGCCGAGAGGCTTCAGGATTTCGGATTCCTCCCGCCCTTTTATGATTCTCTCCAGCATCCCGGGGCGGTAGAGAAAGAGGAGGGGGCATCCTATCCTGTTTGTCAGGAAGAGGTGATGCACCCCCTTTTCTTCGAGACTGCCGAGCTCTTCCTCTCTGAAGGGCCCGGCATTCTTCAGACAGACGAGAGACGAGCATTTGAGTGCGGACAGTGTCGGTGAACAATGGATTACAACAAGTCTTTCTAGCGTCATCTCTGTCTCTCTTCCCGACTGACTCAGGCTCGGGGCCGCGGCTTCTTGCTGGACTGTAAGAGGAAAACACACACAGGAGGTGAGGCCCTCTGCCTATCAGTTAGTCTGGGCTAACTATATAGGATGAAGCGATGATAATCAACAGGTTTTTAGAAAAAAGTTAGATGAAACTAACTCTTTCGCTCCGGAGATATTCCTCTCCCTTCTTTCTCTGTATGATGGAGGTGCCGTACGGAAACGGTTTTTGTGTATCAGGATGCGTTTCGTCCGGCACAGGACAGAGAGGTTATGGAAGAGAAGATCATACATACCGTGGTCATGCCCGGTCAGAAACCGGGTAGAGCGCAGATAAGGGAAATCGAGGAAGCAGCAGGAAGGCCTGTCGTCCCCGATGACGAGTGCCCCGGACTCACCGAGGAGCAGTACGAAGAGATGGCGGCTATTGCAAGAAACCGCAGGAGAGGAATTGCTGAGAGCTGAACCGCTTTTCATCCACAAAGCCACCCGTTTTCTTCCGGGCGGCTCTCTGGAGAATTCTGTCGTCAGACTCTCATTTCCCTGTTGAACGGCTTACCCAGTGCCGTCGGTCCGAGTCTGTTGGACTTCCTGTTGAATGCGAGAACCACGATTACGAGAACGTAGGGGAGCATTGTAAGGAACTCATAGTACTGGAAGGACGGTATGAAGATCTGGACCTGCGTCTGGAACACCTGCGCAAAGGTGAAGAGAAGAGACCCGAGGAATATCTTCACGGGATGCCATTGTCCGAAGTAGACGAGTGCGACTGCGATGAAGCCTCGTCCGTTGATGATGTCTGCCGTGAACATCTTCGCCTGGCAGAGCGTGAGGAATGCTCCCGCGAATCCCGCCATGGCGCCGCCGAGTGCGAGAGACTGGTAGCGGACGAGTGTCACGTTTATTCCGAGGCTGTCGGCAGCCCTGGGGTGCGTTCCGCATGCTCTTATCTTCAGTCCCCACGGTGTCTTGTAGATGACGAACCATGCAACGGGAATGAGAGCATAGCAGAAGTAGATTATCGGGTTGTGGGTGAAGAGAATGTCACCGAGAACCGGAATCTTGGAGAGAAGAGGAATCGGGTATGCCGTGATTCCCGTAATCGACTGCGAGCCTCCGATGTATGCGCGGAAGAACGTTCCCGCAAGTCCCACTCCGAACATCTGCATTCCTATTCCCGCGATTCCCTGCGGAGCACGGAAAGTGATGACGATGATGCCGAATATGAGTCCCATGAGGGCTCCCGCGACTGTTCCCGCGACAAGGCCCAGGAGGTTTATTCCGAACGGGACCGCATCCGCTCCGCCGTATGAGTAGGGGATGAGCATCCCCAGGAATGCACCCATAGTCATGATGCCCTCGCATCCGAGGTTGAAGATACCCGCCTTCTGGTTGAACATCTCACCCATGGAGGCAATCATCAGTGCGACTGCAAAGCGTATTGTCAGTGTCAGTGTGTTGATAAGTAAATCCATTTTACTCAGCCTCCTTTGCCCTGAAGAATCTTCTTCTGAATCTCTCTTCCATGTATGGGTTGTTGAGAATCATCTGTACCGCGACGATGATGAGGATTATGAGTCCCTGCAGCGCCTTAACGAAGTTCGGGGGTACATCCGTGAGAATCTGGAGATTGACCTGTGCGTATAAAAGGATTCCGAAGAAGAACGCAGCCGGTATTACTCCCAGGGGATGGAGACATCCGAAGAGTGCGACCACGATACCCGAGAAGCCGTAGCCTCCCGTTATTCCCTCCATCGCACGGCCCTGGTTGCCCATGAGCTCGGCAGCTCCCGCAATTCCCGCGCATGCCCCGCTGATTATCATCGATATTACAAGGTATAAACCGACGTTTATTCCGCCGTAGCGTGCGGCTCTCTTCGAGGCTCCCGCCGCTCTCATCTTGTAGCCGAAGCTCGTCTTGAAGAGGAGTATGTAGATTACCGCGGCAAGAAGAAGCGCGATTATCAGGCCCTGGTGGACTGCGGTGCCTTTGAAGAGCTTTGTCAGCTTCGTCGAATCAGGGAGTCTCGCCGACATCGGGGTTCCCGTCTTCTCGTTGGGGTCGAGGAGGGGGACACGGATCATGAAGGCATAGAACTGTGTTGCCGCATAGTTGAGCATGACGGTACTGAGGAGTTCGCTGACTTCGAACTTCGCTTTCAGAAAGCCCGGAATGAAACCGTAGACTCCGCCGGCGAGCGCACCCGCGAGGATGCAGAGCGGAACTGCGATGAATCTCGGCATCCCGGCCATCGGCATTGCCGCAGCCGTCGCCGCTATGACGCCCATCGCCATCTGGCCCTCCGCTCCGATGTTGTTTATGCCGCTGCGTGACGACACGCAGATACCGAGTGCGATTATGATGAGCGGAATCATTCTCACGAGAATCTCACAGAAGGAACGGAAATTCGAGAACGGCATCGATATTATGATTCCGTAGGTATTTATTACGCTCTCTCCGGTAGCGAGGATGATGAGTGCGCCGATGAGAACGGCAGCGAGTGCCGCAACGGCTATTACAGATACCTTATACCATATCTTGTACGTATTACCTTTATTCTTCATCACTTACCCCCGCCATGAGAACACCAAGCTTCGCCGTGTCGGCTTCGTCGCGCATGAGAACCTTCCGGTTTCTGCCCTTGAAGATTACCGCAATGCGGTCGCTGAGTTTCAGTATTTCGTCGAGTTCCTCACTGATGAGAAGGATGCCGACACCTTTTCCCCTGAGTTCCAGGAGCTCTCTGTGTATGAACTCCGCAGCGCCCATGTCGAGTCCGCGGATGGGGTAGACGCAGACGAGGAACTTCGGCTGACGGTGGATTTCGCGTGCAAGGATTACTTTCTGGATGTTGCCGCCCGATAAGGACCCCGCCGCCGTGCCGACTCCGGGACACCTTATGTCGAATTCTTCCTTCAGATTCTCCGCTGTCCTGTCGATTTCCTTCAGCTTCAGGAAATGGTGACGCGAGAAGGTATCGTCGCTGTCCTTGAGGATTATGTTCTCCTTTATCGACATCGAGGGTACGATTCCCTCGGTGTTCCTCTCCTCGGGTATGTAGCCCATGCCCTTCTTTATGACGTCCCTCGGAGTGAGGTTCCTTATCTCCTCACCGTAGAACATGATGGAGCCGCTTTCCGCTTTCCTCAGACCGTTTATCGCCTCTGCCAGCTCCCTCTGTCCGTTTCCCGATACTCCCGCGAGTCCCACAATCTCTCCTTCCCTTACAGTAAGGCTGAAGCCGTCGAGGGCGTTGAAGCCTCTGTCGGACTTCACGATGAGGTTGTTTATGACAAGGGCGTCGGGGCCTTCGGACGGGGAAGCGACATTCTCCGCTTCCTCCACTTCGTGTCCCGTCATCAGTGCCGCGATTTCCTTCGGAGTGAAATCCTTTGTTTCCCCGTTGAAGACGATGCGGCCGTGCCTGAGAATCGAGACCTTGTCCGAGAGCGCCTTGACTTCGTTGAGCTTGTGGCTGATGAAGATGATGGAGAGCTCCGAGCTCATCTTCCTGAGAAGTACTATGAGTTCGTCCGTCTCCTGCGGCGTGAGGGCTGAGGTGGGTTCGTCGAGTATGAGAAACTTCGCCCCCAGACAGAGCGTCTTCACGAGCTCCACTCTCTGCTGCTCGCCGACCGAAAGCTGCCAGATGAATGCATCGGGGTCTACCACGAGACCGTAGTGCTCGCTGACACTTGCGATTCTCTCCCTGACGCCTCTGAGGTCTACGGTGAAGCCCCAGTGGTCCTTCATGCCGAGAGCTATGTTCTCGAGTACAGTCATGTTCGGAACGAGCATGTACTGCTGGTGCACCATTCCGATTCCGACTGCGAATGCATCGTTTGGGGACTTGAAGTTCACTTCCTCCCCGTTGATGAACATCTTCCCCTCGTCCGCCTGGTAGAGTCCCATCACTATGTTCATGAGAGTCGTCTTTCCCGCACCGTTCTCGCCGACGAGGGCTAGAATCTCGTGTTCTCCGACCGTGAGGGAGATATCGTCGGAGGCAAGGACTCCGGGGAAGCGCTTTGTTATGTGTTCAAGTCTGAGTTCTTTAATCTCTTTTGTCATTGTCTTTCAGAAAGCCGGCCGAGATGGCCGGCTGTGCAGGAGTTAAGTCCGGTTAAAGTGTCGAATAGTCGACAGAAGACCAGTTAGAGAGGGTGTCCGGGGTAGCCTGGAATGCCTTGATCTGGTTCTCGACCGCTTCCCTGATTTCGGGTGTGATCTTGTCCGCACACTTTTCCTCGTTCCACTTCCAGATGAAGCCGCCGTTGTTGAAGTTCATCGGGAGACATTCGCCGCCGAGGACTCCCTCTTCGAACTTCTCGACGAGTCCCACTACGACTGCCTTGTAGTTGTATGCAGATGCCGCGATGCACTTATAGCCCTCGGCGAGGTCGATCTGTGCGATATCCTGTCCGACCCACCAGATGTCCTTGTCTGGGTAGTCGGCAACTGCCCTGAGTGCTCCGAGAGCCTGCTGCGAGGAGCCCGTGAGAACGTCTGCTCCGCCCTGGATGAATGCCTGTGCAGCTTCACCGGACTTGACTGTGTCGTTGAAGTTTCCGATATGTGTGACCTGTATCTTGCACTCGGGGTTCGATGCCTGGACGCCGAGTACGAAGCCTCTGTTGTAGCGTGCCGCATCTCCGCCGTCGATGGGACCCACGAGGGCAACCTTGTTGACCTTGGTCGTCATGCCCGCGACGATTCCCGAGAGGTATCCCGTCTCCTCGGACTGTGGCATGTATGTGAATACGTTGTCGGCGATGATGTCGGATGATGTACCGAAGGCGAACATGACATCCGGGAATTCCTCACTTGCCTCCTCGACCTGTGCCCTGAACTGGGAGCCGTGGACGATGATGATGTTGTAGCCGAGGTTGACGTATGTACGGATGGCCGTCATCGTGTCTGCGGGCTGTGTGTTCTCGACCGGCTGGTATGCTGCGATTTTTCCCGGCATCTCCTCCATGGCCTCTGTAATTCCGTCATGCATTGCCTGACACCAGCCCTTGTCGTCGATTGTGCTCGAGACAATCAGAGCAATCTTGATTTCATTCTTCTTCGTTTCCTCGCTTCCGCCCTGTGCGGAGACAAGAGATAGTGCAAGTACGAGTACGAGCGCGATAACAGTTAGTTTCTTCATATTTCCTCCGGGGGATTTTCATCCCCATGGACTCATATTGAGGGGAGAAACGGAAAAAAGCAAAGAAAAAATGACGGGGGAAATGTTAAATTTCGAACATTTTAGGTTCTCCTCATTTTTGAACTTTTTT
>CAVFVX010000041.1:0-18208 GCA_963626075.1 Acutalibacteraceae bacterium | reverse complement strand
GTGAAGGTTAAGTCGAAGGTGAAGAAGGGCAGTGTACTCGGCTCTATCGGCTCCTCGTCCGACTCGACTATTACGCTTACCCCGGTTGCTGTGGAGTAGTCTGACTTCTTTTTTTCTGTTAGAGTCAATTAATGTTCTTTTTTTCCCGTGAAATGGGATGTAGAATAGATTCATATCTTTTGTGTGGGGGATTCTATGAAGAGAAACTTGAAATTCTTCGTAATCTGTCTGGTTGCAGTTCTGATCTTTACTTCATGTGCAAGTACTGAGAAGATTAGTGAGCTTCCCGGTGAGCTTTACATAAACGGACATCTTGTCTCGTTCGAACTCAACGGCGGTGAGATGCTCGATGGTGAGCTTGACAAGGCAATAAAGAGTGCCAGGAGTGGTGCAGATACCGTTACTCTGCCTAAGGCGGGAAAGAACGGGTACACATTCCTCGGCTGGACTCTCGGGGACTCCGAGCCCGTGACGAGCATAGCCAGAGAGACTGTCACTGCTCCGATTACGCTTTCCGCTTCGTGGGAAGTCATCTATTACCCCATTACCTATAAGAATGCATTCGTATCGGGATCGGGCAGGGACTCGAAGGATATTCCCGCTCTGACCGGACTTCCCGTAACATATACTGTCGAGGATGCAGGCACAGCTCTTCCAGAGCCCGAAATCGAGGGTTATTTCTTCATGGGCTGGCTTGAAGAGGGCGACAGCGAGGAGAACCTGAAGAAGAACTATGTTCTAGTGCCGGGGACTACCGGAGCAAAGACCGCCGTTGCATACTGGGATACTGAATACAACATCAACTACGATAAGTCCGGTGTCGTCGCAAACGATCCCGAACCCGTAGAGGAAATTCCCGTCATAGAGGAAAAAGTCGAAGAAAAGGATCCGTTCCCTGCAACATACGTTTCCGAGAAAGGCGCCGAAATCGGCGTACCCGAGAGAAAGGGCTTCGAGTTCGTAGGCTGGGCCGAGAAGACTGAGAAAGACGAAAACCTCAAGGAAAAGGCGAAGTCTGACTACACAATCGAAAAAGGCGAAAGAGGGGACAAGAGCCTTGTCGCTGTTTGGAACCGTCTTTCCTATTCGATTTTCTATACTCTCCATAACGGAACACTTGAAGAGTCGAATCCCTCGACATATGTCTTCGGCTCCGAGGCTGTTGCTCTTTCTTCCCCGGTAAGGGAATACTACGAGTTCGCAGGCTGGATGGACGAGGAGACCGGAAAACTCTACAAGGGCGAGTTCACAGATACCGACCTCGCAAGGGACGTAAAGCTTACGGCTGTATGGACACCTGTTTCGTATCCGATAGTCTACGAACTTGACGGCGGCTACTTCGAAGAAGGTGCTCCGGAGTCCTATACATACGAAACTCCCACATTCACGATTCCTTCTCCCGTCAGAGACGGTTATATCTTCACGGGCTGGACGACAGAAGAGGAAGTAGCGGTAGACCCCGTTCTCTTCACTCTCACATTCACAGTCCAGAACGTCGACATCGTTGTCAGAATATATTCCACATACAGTGAATTCGTTCTCCCGCTCGGACTCAAGGACAGTACAGTTGATTCTGTAGCAGAGTATCTTGAGAGGGAATTCCCCGAAGCTCAGACGAGTGTGAACGCAAATATCGTAAAGCTTGACTACAGCTTCGGCGACTCGTCTCTCATCGAAGGAATCATCAGGAACTTCGCTCTCGATGCGGGATTCATCTATGGTGACTACACGACTTCTGAAACAGCAGACGTTGCATACTCCGATATTACAATCCAGCAGGGAAGCACCGGAGAGAAGAAATACACGGCTCACTGGTCGATTCTCACATACACTCTCTCCTACGGTGAGGAAGAGGAATATGGTCCGAGGCTTGCCGAGGTTGTTCCCGAGAATCCGACGACATACACAGCTGAGGATATCGTGACAATCCAGAACCCGGAGAAGTTCGGTTATGACTTCATGGGCTGGGTACTCGAGGACGAGGAATATACAGAAGCAAAGAGAAATCTCGTGCTCGAAGAGGGTACGACGGGCGACAGAGTCTACATTCCTCTCTTCAGACTCCACAACTATTCTGTAGCTCTCAATCTCGACGGCGGAAGAATCTCCGTTCCTCTCACATTCACAATCGAGGACGAGAACTTCGAAATCGGAGAGCCCGAGAAGGACGGTTATACGTTCATCGGCTGGCTCGGTGAAGACGGATCCGTGAAGAAGACTGTTACAGTTGAATGTGCAAACGGCACGGACTGCGTCCTTGCTGCTCTCTGGGAGACAGTCGACTACACAATCACATATGACCTCAACGGCGGCAGAATGGAGAAGGGCAGCGGTGAGAACCTTACTTACTACACTGTAGAATCTGCTCCGTTCACACTCATCAATCCCGTCCGCGACAAGTACGAGTTCGCAGGCTGGGTTCTTGACGAGAACGACCTCCCCGAGACCGAATACACATTCAATCCTTCCGTGGCAGCGGACTGCACACTCAAGGCTGAGTGGGTGGAGAAGGAATACTCGATTGTCTACGACCTCGACGGCGGATCCTTCGAATACGCAGACTCCAATCCCTCTTCCTTCACGGCATTCTCAGGTAATCTCATACTCGCTGCTCCGACAAAGGACGGTTATACGTTCATCGGCTGGGTTGAGGAAGGAAAGGAAGACTGCAGACCGCAGGTAAGCTATGTCATCAGGACTGCTTCCGTTACAGGCGACGTACATCTCAAGGCACTCTGGAAAGAGAGCACATACTCAATCACATACAACCTCAACGGCGGTTACTATGAAAGAGGCACGGAGGCCAACAGAACAAGCTATTCTCTTGCCGATGATTCATTTGTTCTTTCATCACCCGTAAGAGACGGCTATACCTTCCTCGGCTGGGTTGAAGGTGAGACGGATCTTCCCGTTGTTGGCCTTACAGTAGACACATCAGTCGGCACGAACCGCTCGTTCGAAGCACTCTGGTCAGCTGATGAGTACTCAATCACATACGTTCTCGACGGCGGCGAGTACCTCTACGGCAACTCCAACCCGGAGACATATACTGTCGAATCCGTAATCACACTCGCATCCCCGCACAAGGACGGATATACCTTCCTCGGCTGGGTGAGAAGCGGTGACCCGACAGAGCGCGTGAGTGCGGATGCAAGAATCGCCAGGGGCACAAGCGGTGACCTGACATTCTATGCAAAGTATGAGCAGACTCTCGTTGCAACAGGTGAAGCTACAAGACTCCAGAAGGAGATCAGAGTCATCGGAAAGGACGGTATTGCAAGACCCGACTGGGTAATCAGTGTTCCGTCCACATCCGGTTACTACTATGCCAGGGCTTATTCTGCCGACGGCGATATCGATAAGGCAATCGACCTCTGCAGGGAGAACCTCGCTTCTGCAATCTCGACATCCGTGAACATCGTCGCTAAGACTGTCAACGGAGTTTCGTACGAGAACAAGACGGTCGAAACGAGTGCAGTTGTCAAGGGAAGCGAACTTGTCGAGTACTGGGAGGATGCCGATGGCGGAATCTGGGTACTCATGAGGGTACAGCGATAAGGTGAGAGGCGGGCTCTGTTGAGCCTGCCCTGTGGGGTAAACATGAAAAGCAGAAAACAAATCATTGCAATTCTCATCCTCATGCTGCTTTCGTTCTACTTCTCTCCCTTGATGGCAGGGACACCGACCAACGGGGAAAGCTATACATACACCTTCCCCGGTGACGGAGACATGAATACTCTTGTATTCACCTTCTCCCGCACCAAGGGCGGCTATGTTCTCAAGGATGCTCCGTACTGCTACGGGGAGCTTGTGATTCCTTCCGAAGTCAACGGGTACCCCGTCGTGGAGATAGGCGCATATGCCTTCTACGGCAACAGGAACCTGAAGGGAGAGCTTTATCTTCCGTCGACAATAAGGAAGATAGGTGAGTATGCATTCGCAGACTGCTCGCTGACGGGAGATCTCTTCATTCCCTCCTCGGTTGAGGAGATAGGTGAGAGGGCATTCTTCTCGTCGTCGTTCGACGGAGGGCTCTATCTCAACGACAGGCTTACCGTCATCAGCGCGTATGCCTTTGCCTATACGAATCTGACCGGATCTCTCGTTATCGGGGGAAACATAAAGAAAATAGAAGAGGGGGCATTCATGTATTCGGACTTCTCCGGAGACCTCATTCTTAGTGAGGGACTTGAGTCAGTCGGTGCATCAGCCTTCGAGGGAAACGGGAAACTGGAGTGCGACATCGTGCTTCCGTCGTCTCTGAAAACGCTTAGTGCAAGCGCCTTCAGTTACTGCAGCGGTCTCAACGGTCATTACATCATGAACGATAAGGGTGCATATGTGATGAGAGGCCTGGATAAAGTCGAGGTTAACAATTGAGCAAGAAGATCATCATTATAACATTACTCCTGGTGCTGCTGACTCCGCTCTTTGCGCGCGGTGCGGCAGAGGAGATCTCCGAGAGCGGTGTCCACGGACTCTTTACGTTTGTGAGGGAGGTTACGGGACTGCCGTCACTGGAGGGAGAGGAGAAACCTCTCATTACGGAAACATTCTCATATAAGGGATATGAGTCGTCTGTAGAGGGTTATTCGACCTATGCTCTTATAACTCTTCCAGAGGGACCTTCAGAGGACGATGTCAGATTCGTCATGAAGAAGGCACTTAAGGAACTCGGAGTTTCTGAAGTCGTGACTTTTGAAGTCGATGGCAATTCTCTCGAGATTCATTATCCCGAGCAGAACGAGGAATCACTCAGAGCATTATACGAGGCACTAGTATCGTGGCTGGAGAATATTATCGATACACTCACGCCCGTTACAGCAGCTCCCGTCGTAGAGGTAGCAGAGACGAAGAGTGAGGGCGTAGTTGCCGACAACGGTGAAGAGAAACCGTACAAGGTAAGCTTCAGCTACAGGGGAATCAAGACGGATATCGAAGGATACCTGACGTATACGAACGTCTACATTCCGCTCGGAGTAACAAAGTCCGATGTCGAGGACGTCGTGTCGTTCATGCTTAATAAGGATCCGGAATTCCTCCTGAAGACTTTCCAGATTGACGGTGCGAAGGTCGTATTCACTTATTCTGAGCAGTCTTCGGATAAGATCATCGAAACAGTCGATGCTCTCCAGGAATACCTCAAGGCATACATCGACAGCATCTTCGATACGGCTGTGCCGACTTCAGTTAAGTCGACTGTTACCGAAAAGACCGAAGCTCTCGAGTTCACGTTCGGTATCGACATGGGAATCAGGGGTAAGTTCAAATACGAGAAGGGAACGACACACATATTCCCGACTGCGACAGCAAGAGCCGACCTTGTCTTGTATTCATGCTTCTTCGTCGAAGCCAATGCCCAGATCATGGTCTACAGGAGCAACAGCTATCTCCTCGTAGTGGGAGCTGCGGAGGCTCTGGGAGGAGTGAGAATCGGAAACGACAGTTTCAACTTCTTCGGCTACGGCGGCGTAAGATACACGCTGTCAACGAAGAATTCCGGCTTCTCGGGCGGACTCGGAACGACATTCGGAGGCGGCGTGATGATAGGGCTCGGAAAGTACATGGACGCGAAGGCAGTCTACGAGTACTTCAACGACGACAACTACTTCAACGTTTCTCTCGGATTCAGATTCTAGTAAACGTTACTCGTGTCATTCAGGGCGGCAGATGCCGCCCTGTTTGTCATTTATCTCTCTATTCATTATATTGTATGTATGGACACGAACAAATTTGCAGTTTTAATAGACAGTGAAAACGTATCTTACAGGTACGTCGACATTATAATGGACGAACTTGCCAAGGAGGGTACGATTACCTACCGCCGTATCTACGGCGACTTCTCGTCTTCCCTCACGCGCGGCTGGAAGGATACGCTCCTCCAGTATTCGATAATTCCCGTACAGTCCTTCCCGTATACAAGCGGCAAGAACAGCACCGACGCCACGATGGTCATTGACGCCATGGACATCCTCTATACGGGTAAGGTCGACGGCTTCTGCCTTGTTTCCTCCGACTGCGACTTCACGAGACTCGCATCGAGACTCAAGGAAGCCGGAATGAAGGTAATCGGAATGGGTGAACAGAAGACTCCGCCCGCATTCGTTGCGGCATGCTCTGAATTCAAGTACCTCGATCTTCTCTACGCGGAGAGTCAGAAGGAAAAGGACGACAAGCCGCAGAAGAGCGAAAAGAGCGAGAAGAAGGGCGGTTTTGCAAGCGAGAGAGTAATCGAAAGATACATACGTGCACTCATCGACGAGGAGGAGGGCGAGTACGTCAACGTCGCGACAATCGGAAGCGCACTCAAGAACAAGTACTCCGACTTCGACTGCCGTAACTACGGCTACAAGAAGCTGAGCGCATTCCTGCAGCACCTCGGGTACGATACGAAGAAAGATAAGATTTATCTTGACTGAGATTTATAAAGGGCGGCTTTTCGGGCCGCCCTTACTTTAGAAGTTCCTGCCGCAGCAGTTCTTGTATTTCTTTCCGCTTCCGCAGGGACACGGGTCGTTACGTCCGACCTTTGGAGTCGATCTGACAACCGTCGTGTTATGTGCCTGTGCCTGGGAGGCAACCGCAGTCTGCCGTGCGGGATTGTTCATTATCGAACCCATCTCCCTGTGGACCATCTCCATTCTGCCTCTGTCCTCCTTCTTCGGGCCGTTGATACGGAAGGTCACGAGTACTGCGGCCTTGCAGACGGCTTCGGTAATGGATGAAAGCATCTCGTCGAAGGCGTCGCTTGCGGTGCTCTTGTACTCGACGAGAGGATTCTTCTGGGCGTAGCTCATGAGCGATGCCGCATCCCTCAGTTCATCAAGCGCATCGAGATGGTCGATCCAGCGCTTGTCTATGTTCTTGAGGTAGATGTACCTGAGGTAGTCGTTGAAGATCTCCTCTCCGACGAGGTTCTTCTTCGATTCGATGACGGATACGATCTTTTCCTTGAAAGTCTCCCTGTCCTTTATGTCCTCGGGGTTGAAGGAGACAGAGTATACTCGCTGGAGTCCCTCCAGGAGCTGCTGCTCCTTTCCGTCCGCTTCGTCGTATATGTCGTCGATGAGGTCACGGTTGTTGTTCTCGACTCTTTCGGTGAGGTCTTTCGCAACGAGTATCTCGTCACGCTGCTCGTAGATGAAGCGGCGCTGCTCGTTGAGAACGTCGTCGTATTCGAGAAGTCTCTTACGGATTGCGAAGTTTCTCTCCTCGACCTTCTTCTGTGCGTTCTCGATTGCGGAGTCGAGCATCTTGTGGTGAATAGGCTCTCCCGTGTTGAGCCCCAGGCGCCCGAGCATCTCCTTCATGCCTTCCTTTGCAAAGAGTCTCATAAGGGAGTCGTCGAGGGAGATGTAGAACTGTGAGACACCGGGGTCTCCCTGTCGTCCTGCTCGTCCTCTGAGCTGGTTGTCGATACGCCTGGACTCATGACGCTCGGAACCGATTATGTAAAGTCCTCCGAGAGCTTTTACCTTCTCGTAAGCCTTCCTGTATTCGGGCATTATCTCTTCCTTGGCTTTCCTGAGTTCTTCCGGAGTTGCATCCGTTCCGACCTTCTTCAGAGCAAGGTGCTCCGGAGATCCCCCTAGCTTGATATCCGTTCCACGTCCCGCCATGTTCGTCGCAATAGTGACGCTTCCCTCGGCTCCGGCCTCTCCGATGATGTAGGCTTCTCTTGCATGGTTCTTTGCGTTGAGTACCTCGTGCTTTATTCCGGCTCTGAGGAGAAGAGAGGAGAGCTTCTCGCTCTTCTCGATTGAAGTCGTTCCGATGAGTACGGGCTGACCCGTGGCATGTATTCTCTTCACGTCCTCGACGATTGCGGCGAACTTGAAGTCCTCGCTGTAGAACGTAAGGTCGTTCTTGTCGATTCTCTGGACGGGAAGGTGAGTGGGAATAACGACGACGTCGACGCCGTAGATTTCCTTGAACTCGACCGCCTCGGTGTCTGCCGTACCCGTCATACCGCTTATCTTGTCGTACATACGGAAGAAGTTCTGGAAGGTGATGGTGGC
This sequence comes from Acutalibacteraceae bacterium, assembly GCA_963626075.1. GTDB lineage: Bacteria > Spirochaetota > Spirochaetia > Sphaerochaetales > Sphaerochaetaceae > Ornithospirochaeta. Next base: position 10,190 of record CAVFVX010000041.1, on the reverse strand, counting down.
AAAGGTCTTGCTCTTACCGAGAACCCTGACGTTTTCCTTGGCTTCGATCGCCTGATGGAGGCCTTCGGAGTACCGTCTTCCGGGAAGGACACGTCCCGTGAACTCGTCGACGATCTGTACTTCCCCGTCCTTCACGAGGTAGTCGACATCACGCTTATAGAGGTACTGTGCCCTCAGTGCCTGGGTTACGTAGTGCACGAGTTCGAAATTGTTCCCGTCATAGAGGGAGTATACCGTGTTGCCGTTCTCGTCTGTTCCGGGCTCTAAGACATGGGCTTTCTTCAGCAGCTCCTCCATCTTCGTCATACCCTGCTTGGTGACCGTGACGTTCTTGTTCTTCTCGTCTATCTTGTAGTCGCCTCTCTCGTCGAATGCGGCATAGAGCTCCCTGTCCATCTTCTCGATCTGGCTCAGCTCGTAGTAGTCTCCCGTCTCCGGGTCCTTCTCGCATTCCTTGAAGTAGGGGACGATGGACTTGGCAGCCCATACCTTCGGGCTGTCGTCCTCAGCCTGTCCCGAGATTATGAGAGGCGTTCTCGCCTCATCGATTAAAATCGAGTCGATTTCATCTATGATGCAGTAGTGATGCCTGGGCTGAATCTTGTGCTCCATGCTCTGCTTCATGTTGTCTCTGAGATAGTCGAAGCCGAACTCGTTGTTCGTTCCGTATGTTATGTCGCTTGAGTATGCCGTTCTCTTCGCGTTCTCGTCCTGGCCGGGGATTACGACTCCGACCGTAAGACCGAGATAGCGGTAGATGGAGCCCATCCACTCGGCGTCACGCTGCGCAAGGTAGTCGTTGACCGTGACGATGTGGACGCCGTTTCCGCTGAGGGCGTTGAGGTATGCCGCGGGGACGGAGGTGAGGGTCTTTCCCTCTCCCGTCTTCATTTCGAGAATCGAGCCGTGATGGAGTACTATGGCTCCCATTATCTGCTCGTCGTAGTGCTTCTCGCCGATGCATCTCCAGCTGGCCTCGCGAGCAAGTGCGAATGCCTTCGGAAGAAGTTCGTCAAGGCTCTTTCCCTCCTTCACTTCCTTCTTCCATTCTTCCGTATATTTCGGAAAGTCTTCCGGAGCGAGCTTCGATGCCCACTCATATTCGTTCTTGACGCTCTCGACGATAGGTCTGAGCTTCCTTATATCCTTTTCCTGCTTCGTTCCGCCGAAGAGTTTTGTTAAGAAATTTCCCATGGCATTGATGATAATATAAAAGAGGGGAATCGAACAGAGTCAAATATCGGACGGAATTTGAAGATTACTGTAGCAATAACCTTTAAGGTTGGGTTAAAATGACACTATGGACTGGACATTCACCATCGGTAATCTTTCATTCGGAATCTTCGACATCATTCTCGTCGCCGTCTGCCTCATCAGCGGAATCAGCGGCTTTGCTGCGGGATTCTCACGCTTTGTGTTCAAGGCTGCGGGCTACGTGCTGACTTTTCCGCTCGCGCTTCTCTTCGTGCTTCCGCTGAGGGAATTCCTTTCAAGGTGGATAAATATTCCCGTTATCTGGCTCTCTCTTGTCTCGTACATAATCCTCTGCCTTGTCATATTCACGCTTTTCAAGGTGCTCGGGAATCTTTTCGGAACGAGTATGGATACCCTTCACCTGGGGTGGATTGACAGCGTCCTGGGTCTCGTTCTCGCTGTTGCGATTGCTCTCATCGTGCTCTTTGCACTTCTTGAAGTTGCATCCCTCCAGACATTCGTCTCTCTCATTCCCCTCAAGGAGAACAGCTTCTTCTATACTCACGTCTATCTTGCGCTCTTTCCGACGATGGAGACCACATTCAAAGGAGCTCTCCTTGGCCTTTGAGAATCTTGAGAAAATACAGCCCTCGGTTGCACTGACACTGAATAAGAATCTTTCTTCGGGACTTCTTCCGCGCTCCATTCTCTTCTCCGGCCCGCGCGGCACGGGAAGACTTACGGGAGCCCTGGACCTTGCGTTCCATCTCACGGGGGAGAGACGGGATGTTCTGAGAACTCAGAACATCATCTACTTCCCGCACCGTGAGATGCTTCCGCGTGTGAAGGCTGCGGTGGCTCTCTATAAGGAGCAGCGGACACGGAAGGCACGGCTCTTCCTCATCGAGACGCTGAGGGAAGTGAACATGCAGTACAACGACGCTCTCGTCTCCGGCCTCAGCCAGGCGTCTCTCAAGATGTTCGAGACGGCGCAGAACGTCGATCTGTTCCTCAGCGACATCGAGGACAGGGACGAAGTTACAGACAGGGACGTGAAGGCTCTCGACAGCCTCACGAAGAGCATATTCAGCGAGAAGTATCTCTACTGCGGTAAGAGCTCTCCGACGTGTGTCTCGATAGAGCTCCTGAGGAGCGTCAAGGAATGGATGACGTCCTCCTACAGCGAGAAGGTCGTAATCATCGAGGATTTAGAGAGTGCCACGGAAGGCGCTAAGAATTCGATATTGAAGATGCTTGAGGAGCCGGACGAGCATTTCACTATCATCCTCGTCTCCTCGCAGAGCCAGAGGATAATGGAAACAATCCTCTCGAGAGTGAGGAAGTTCACCTATCCTTCCCTTACGGGAGAGAGAATATCTTCTCTCATAAAGGAGAGATTCAACGTCTGGGAGAACTACTCCTCCTTCGATTCCTTCTACTTCAGAGAAGGTAACGACGAGGAGAGCGTCGGAAAATGCGAGGATGCGGTGTCCTCGTTCGTGACGATGCTGTCGACCGGGGGAGAATTCGAACTCGGGAAAGAGGAGGAACTCAATACACTGCTGGGGCGTCTCTCCGCCTACAGCTACTTCAGGGAGAGGGTCATCGAGGAGACTGAGGAGAGAATGAGGAAGGGGAGCATCACGCCGCTGAGGGCGAGAAGGCTCCTCGATATAATATCACGCTGGAGCGAAAGCGTTGAAATCTACAACATGAATGACAGGTCGGGACTCGACTATATGATAAGGGAGGCATCCAGTGTCTAACAGATTACTCAAGAAGGTCGTCGAGAATATTTCAGCATGTCCCGAGGACGAACTGAAGAATCTTGTGTCCGCCGCAATCGAGGAGGAGGATATTCTCTATTCCCTCTTCGACAATTTAGAGGACGGACACCTCATAATAAACGACAAATCAATCGTCGTCTTTGCAAACGCGAAGGCGCGTTCGTCAATTCCGTATAAGCGGAGTGCGAAGTCCATCGAGGGGCTCAGAATCGACGAATGTCTTACTGACAGGGATATCCTGAAATACGTCAGCTCAGTCCTCAGGGGCGAGGAGAAGGGCGAGGAGAAGGATTTCTCGATCCAGAGCGGAAACGAAGTCAGGGTGTACAGAGTGAGCTTCCGCCGGATTGCCGCGGGAAATAAATCCTTCATGGACGTTACGATAAAGGAAATCACGGACTCGATAAGAAAGGAGACGAGACTGAGACGCTCGGAGAGCCTTGCAAGCATGACGACAATGGCTGCCGGGGTTGCGCATGAGATAAAGAACCCCCTTGCGGCAATGGCGCTCCACACGCAGCTCTTAAGAAAGGCGTTCACGCGCTTCGGAACGCTCAAGCTCGAAGACGCCGAGAAATACCTCTCGGTACTCGACGAGGAGATAGAACACCTCAATAAGATTGCAGTCGACTTCCTCTTTGCCGTGAAGCCTATGGAGGTTGAGCTCAAGAAGGACAACATCAACCTCATAATCACCGACATACTCTCGTTCCTCGAACCGGAGGCCGAGGAGAAGAAGGTCGAGGTTGTCCCGAATCTCTCATCCTTCATTCCGAACATCGAGATAGACGCGCGTCTCGTCAAGCAGGCGCTTCTCAATCTCATCCAGAATGCCTTCGCGGCAATGGAGGGAGGCGGAAAGCTTACGGTGTCCACGAAGCTCAACGGCAACTTCATATCGGTCAAAATCGAAGATACGGGTATCGGCATAGACGAAGACAAGCTCCAGAAGATATTCGAACCCTACTATACGACGAAGGCAAGCGGCACGGGTCTGGGGCTTACTCTTGTCTACAAGATAATGAAGGAACACCACGGAGACATCCATGTCTCGTCCAGGAAGGGCGAGGGCACCTCGTTCGTCCTCGATTTCCCCATTCCCGTAAGCGAACGCATGGCAATCGGAGAGGATAAGGAATGAGTACGATACTTGTTGTCGACGACGAGAAGAACATCCGTTCGGGACTGGGGGAGGCAATATCCCTCGAGGGCTATGACGTAATCGAGGCCGAGAACGGCAAGATTGCCTGGGAGAAGATGAACTCTAACAACGTCGACCTTCTCCTTACCGATTTAAGAATGCCCGAGATGACGGGTGAGGAACTCATTAGAAAGGTACGTGCATCGTACCCGAAGCTCCCGATAATCGTCCTCACCGGACACGGTACGATAGAGAACGCCGTGGAAATCATGAAGTACGGCGCAATCGACTTCTACACGAAGCCCATCGACCCCGACAAGCTTCTTCTCGTCATAAAGAAGAGCATAAAGAACACCCAGCTCGAGGAGCAGAACAGAAAGCTCACCGAGGAGATAGAGAGACTGAAGAAGGAGAGAAAGTACTCGAAGATCATCGGTCACTCCGCCTCTGTCGAGAAGCTCATGGATACCATACGCCAGGTTGCTCCCTCGCGCTCGTCGGTTCTCATCGAAGGAGAATCCGGAACGGGTAAGGAACTCGTTGCAGATGCCATCTGCTCGCTCTCCGACCGCTCGGAGAAGCCCTTCATAAAGGTCAACTGCGCATCCCTTTCACCGTCGCTCCTGCAGAGCGAACTCTTCGGTCACGAGAAGGGGGCCTTCACGGGAGCTGTTAAGGACACCAAGGGCCGCTTCGAACTCGCCGACGGCGGCACCATATTCCTCGACGAAATCGGGGAAATAGACGAGAGCACGCAGGTCATGCTCCTGAGAGTCCTCGAGAACAGGGAAATAACCCGGGTGGGAGGCGAGAAGACAATCAAGGTCGATGTCAGGGTAATCGCCGCAACGAACAAGAATCTCAAGGAGAGGGTGAAGGAAGGTAAGTTCAGAGAAGATTTCTACTACCGCCTTGCCGTCGTCGAGATTCCCGTTCCGCCGCTCAGGGAGCGTAAGGACGACATCGAGCTTCTTTCCCTTTCCTTTGTGAAGCAGTTTGCAGAAGAGAACAAAAAGACAATCGACGGAATAAGTCTTGCCGCGAGAAAGGCCCTCTACAACTACTCGTGGCCGGGAAACATCAGGGAACTCAAGAACTGCATGGAGGCCGCAGTCGTCATGGCGAAGGGGAAGACAATCGAGCTTGACGATCTCTCCTCGGATGTCAGGGGAGCGATGAAGGACAAGGAGAAATCAGTCGTCCTCTCCCTCCCGATAACCCTCGAGGAAGCCGAGAAGAAGCTTATTCTCGAGACTATCGCATTCTGCGGAGGAAACAAGAGCAAGGCAAGCAAGACGCTTGAAATCGGCCGCAAGACCCTTCACAGGAAACTCGACGAATGGAAGATGGGGGACGCGGATGAAGAGTGAGGATGTTTTCTCTCCCTTCGGACTATTGAAGAAATCTTTTCCGCAGTACTCATACAGAGAGGGTCAGGAGGAGATGGCAGAGAAGATAGAGACGGCATTCAGGGAGAAAAAGGGCTGTCTCATCGAAGCGGGAACGGGAATCGGAAAGTCGTTTGCATACCTTGTACCGTCGCTTCTTCTGACGCAGTCGAATCCCGATGCACGCGTCGTCATCGCAACGAGTACCATCACTCTCCAGAACCAGCTCTTCGATAAGGATATTCCCTTCCTCACGAAAATGCTCGGGATGGAGAACAAGTCTGCAATCCTCTACGGACGCTCGAACTACATATGCCGCCGTCGTCTCTCCGAGCTCATGTCGTCAATCGGACTTCTGACGGCCGACCAGTCCATTCCGGAGGTGAGACTCTACAGGTGGTGCGAGAAGAGCGCGTCCGGAAGCCGGATAGACCTGAGAGACCGCGAACTCTCGGAAGTTGCGAAGAGCGTTCAGTGCGATGACAAGGACTGCAGGGGTAAGAAGTGCCCGTTCTTCAAGGAGTGCTTCTTCTACTCGGCGCGTCGCCGTGCCCAGGGGGCGAGGATAGTCGTCACGAACCACCACGTCGTACTCGTCGACGCCACGATAAGATGGGAGAACAAGGAGGATTTCTCGTCTCCGACAATACTTCCGGGCTACTCCCACCTCGTACTCGACGAGGCACACCACATAGAGACAGAGGCAACGGAGATGTTCTCCGAGAAGTTCTCCTTTGCACTCGTGGCGCAGGAGCTTGACTTCCTCCTTACGAAGAGGGGAGAACTCAACAACAAGACGCTCATCGAGTTTCTCTCTCCCTGTGATAAGTCCCAGAACCGTGAATTCACGAAGAGTTTTTCTCATGAGGCTCAGAGAATAAGGGCCGAAGCAAGAGTCTTCATGACGAAGGCAAAGGGAATAATTTCCCGTCTTTCGACTCAGAAGTCAGTACTCCTGGGGCCGGAGTTCTATCAGAGTCAGCGCTCGGTGCTGAGGGGGGATGCCGAGACGCTTGCGGATGATTTATACCGCATGGCGGGAAACATTTCGTCCCTTCTCCAGTCGGATAACGAAGCCTTCCAGAGCTGGATAGAGACTGCCGGGAAGAGTGCATGCTCTCTCTTCACGCTTGCAGATACGCTCCGCTCCTTCATCCGCCTCGATAACTTCGATTCCCTCATTTCGTATGCTTATCTCGAGAGCGACGGAGACTACACTCTGATTCTTGCGCCGCTCCAGGCGGGACCGCTGATCAGAACAAGGCTCCTCGATAAGCTTTCGTCCTATCTCTTCTGCTCCGCGACCCTTTCTGTCGGCGGAAACTTCGAGTTCTTCCGTTCGCGTCTCGGGATCAAGGGAGACGACAGTATAATCGAGGGAGTCTACTTCTCTCCCTTCGATTACAAGCGCAATCTCATGTACCTCATTCCCCAGGATGGAAGACTCTTCGTCAACGGGGATGCGGACTACATAAGATACGTCGCATCGTCCACACGTGATGCCATCCTCTCGTCCTCCGGCGGAGCACTCGTCCTCTTCACCTCAATCCAGATGATGAAGAGCGTCTATGCTCTCGTGAAGAAGGATGTAGGAGACAAACTGGAACTTCTCGTTCAGGACAATACAATGAGCCGCAACGCACTTTTAAGGCGCTTCAGGGAGAACAGGGATTCCTCGCTCTTCGCAGTCTCCTCCTTCTGGGAGGGAGTGGACCTTCCCGGAGACACGCTGAGGCTCCTCGTCATAGCAAAGCTTCCCTTCGATGTTCCGACGGACCCCGTCAACAAGGCACGCTCGGACTACATCAACCGCACAAGCGACAAGGGATCCTTCATATCCCTCACGCTCCCGAATGCCATGATAAAGATGAAGCAGGGAGTCGGAAGACTCATAAGAAGCGAGAGCGACAGGGGAGTGGTGCTCATACTCGACGGAAGAATCGGGAAGAAGTTCTACTCGCGTCTGCTCTTCTCCTCAATACCGGATGGTTATCTTCCGGAAGATACGATGCTGGAAAACATTCCGGGAAAGATAGAATCCTTCCTCTTCTAGGAGACTGAAGTGAATACGATAAATCCCGACAGATGCGGCTTTCACGCCTTCAGGGAGAACTGGCCGAATTATACGAAATCGGCATTCATGAACAAGACCGAGATTGTCACCGACGGCAGCGGTACGATACTCGGTGTCACGAATCCGGAGAAGCTGCTGTGGGCTAAAATACCCGACAGCGCGGAGGATATCCAGATACTATCCGTCGCACCGAATGCCTTCTCGAAGTGCACGAAACTCAGGGAGATAACATTCTCGGACAACCTCGAGACGGTAGGCTCCGGGGCTTTCGCGGGCTGTACGATGCTATCCTCGGTTTCGCTTCCCGACGGAGTATACGAACTCGGGGAGGGAGCCTTCGAGAAGAGCGGCCTCAAAAGCTTCGTCTTTCCTTCCGATCTCGAGTACGTTCCCCCGCGCTGCTTCTCGGACTGCGCTTCTCTCGAGAGCGTTACCCTCAGTGTCATAATAAGGAGAATCGGAATCCTGGCCTTCGCGGGCTGCAGGAGCCTCAGGTCCTTCGAGATTCCGTACAGTGTTCATGAAGTAAGCGAGGGTTGCTTTATGGGTAGCGGTATAAGAAGTCTCTATCTTCCGCATGAACTCATCCGAATCGGAGCATCGGCTCTCTCGGGATGTAAGGATATCGAGAACATATTCTACGACGGTACTGCCGAGGATTTCAGAAGAGTGGAGTTCGGACGCAACTGGAACAGGGGTATGAACAAGAACTGCATTCTCTACGTCAAGGACGACAAGGGTTACTGGTACAATGCCTTCTCTGAGGAGAAGAAGAGAGTCCACGAGGAGGACGACATAAAGAAGGACCTAGCGCTCTTCGACCTCGAAACTGTTCCTTCGAAAAGCGAACTCGACAGAATCTACAGGAAAAAAGCGATGGCCTTCCACCCCGACAGACTCAGCGGACTCGAACTCGATGAGGAGTATACGCACTTTGCCGAGGAGAAGTTCCGTCTCTACAGAGAGGCTTACGAGAGACTCCTCAGGTTTGCGAAATCATAAGGGAAAACACAAAGATTCCAAACGAAAATACACCTACCTTTCTGCTTTAATGTTAAATTTATTTAACTTGCATATACCCCCCCCTGGTATATTCTTACGGTTGAAGATTTTATTCAGGAGGAATAATTATGAGAAGATTATTCGTTGTATTACTTGCAGTTCTGATGCTTGTGTCCTTCACTTCCTGTAATCAGGACAAGATTGACGAACTCGAGAAGAAGGTGGCTCAGAATGAAGCTGATAAAGAGACTTTCACTGAGTTCGTTGATGCTTTTCAGTCTGTTATGGCTATAGAAGAAGCATATGAGGATATTGTGCTGGATTCCAAATCCAGTCCAATTAATATCTATTATAATAATGATAGTGATAAAGTTCAGCCTGATTTTACAGGCGGTGATTGGGATATATGGGCTAAGCAGCAAGCTTTACTTAAAAATCCAGCTATTACCAATATCGGTGATATTACAACAACTGGAACTGTGACCTATGAAGGAACTCTTACAAGAGATAACTTAACCTATACCATCGTCAATAATGTGGTTGCTATTAAGTATAAACTTAAAGATTCTACTGATTGGGAAGAACCAATTAAACTGGATATCAACGGTTCTCTCTCGTGTAAGACAACTGAGGATTCTGCTTCTAACTCTTTAACAGTTTCTTTTGCTTTCAATGGAACTATTTGTGGAAAAGACATTAATTTGTCGTTTGATGCCTCTTCGACATCTACTGATTTTTTGAAGTTTACTGCTGCTAAAATCAACGAGAAAGATGTCGATCTTGTTCTTCTGAATAATGTAGCAGCCGGAATGATACCTGCCAGCATTGTGGCTGCTCTTTTCGGAGCTTAATTGCAGAATGGCCTTCGAAGGTTGTGTTGTAGTTTATATTTTTCTATGAAAATCCGGGGAGTATTGAGTTCTCCGGATTTTTTTCGCAGTGTTCAGAAAAGCTGCAGATGGGAGATTACCCGGAGCTGCAGCTTTTTTTCGACAAAAATAGGGGAGCCTTTTCAGCTCCCCGGATGAGACACTTATTCCTTACTCGATGACTGCGAGGATATCACCGGAATTGACGATGAGGTAGTCCTCTCCGTTGTCCTTGATCTGTGTGCCTGCATATTTGTCATGGAGAACAGTCTGACCGACCTTGACCTTGATGTTCTCATCGTCGCCTACTGCAACGACAGTTGCAATCTGTGTCTTCTCCTGTGCTGTCTGCGGGATGAAGAGGCCGCTTGCTGTCTTCTTCTCTGCTTCCTTGGCCTTGAGGAGTACTCTTTCTCCAAGTGGAATAATCTTCATATCTGTACCTCTGATTTTAAATTGTAGGGTGAACCTGGGTCCACGGTATTGAATATAAGAAAAGAGAAGGGGACCGACAAGGGGAAATTTCCGATTTTTTCGTGTAACCATTTCCTCTTTTATCCTATTTATATATCGCGTGCACAGGAAGCATGCAGTTTTTTCCGGATTTCACTTGTCGTTTTCATTTTCATCGTTATCTTAAGTTGTAGTCAGGATGAAGTAAAATGGATAATGCAAGGATTAAGAGATACCGTGATGCCGTAAGCGCGGCAAGGAGCCACAGGCTTAAGGAGGCCT